>JBATID010000204.1:0-29299 GCA_049667545.1 Woeseiaceae bacterium | reverse complement strand
ATCGACGGCTGTCAGAAAACGTGCCGCCGCGCTCATCAGCTCACCGAACTGCTGTGCCTCGTTGCCACGAGCGCGCTGCTTGTCCATATCGCCCATGCCACTCGCGATATCCTGCGACGTTAGTGCTTGCTCCAGGCGGCTGGCAAAGAAGTCATCATCAGCGTACAGATCCTGGAGGCGCCGCAGAGTGCTGTCATCGGCATCCGGCAGACGCGACGGCGCCCAACTGGTAACGGCGTTGTCGCCGCGCAGGACCAGCGGTGCATTTTGGGCGAGCGCGATTGCGTGCGTGGTTTGGCTGCGGATCGGCCCCAGCGCGCGGTTAAGCCAGCCATCGCGCAGTGCCGCGACGCGATTGGCTCCGTTTTCGAGCAGGTCCTGTCCGTCAAAATGCGAACGCTCGCGATAGGGGCTTGCGACGGCGTGCACGATGAGGGCGTCGCCGGCCCTGAAGCTCTCATGAGTTGCCGCCAGGGATGGGTGCAAGCCGAACAGGCCGTCGAGCTTCAGCAGCCCATTTTCGGTACCGGGCGGTTGCAGCGCCAGCTCGCCGCGCATGCCGGCATAGTGCGCATCGCCGTAGGGTGCGGCGATCGCCAGGCCATCGGCCGCACCTCGCAATACCACGAGCACAAATCGCGACTTCGTGTCGGCTCTGGCGAACGCCACGCCCGGCAAACTGTTGGCGACTGCCGCGATGCCGATCGTCTTGAGTAGATCTCTGCGCTTGAGCATGTTCATCTCCTCTGAAAATCCGGCGCGGCCAAGAATAGCGTCATGCCCTGCGAAAGACTTTCCGCACGCGACACGGCCTTGCGAGTTTCGGCCGCAAACGCCGGGCCGAGGACAGCCTCGCCAAGCTCAACCGGATTTACGCGGGATCCCACCCGGCGCGCTACCGTGTTCGCCCATTCAATGCGTTTGTACAAGGCGTCTGCACCGCCCCATTGCAGCGCCGTATCAGGCCAGCCCTCGGGCGAGCCCGGGCGATACGGGGTTTGGCCCATCAGGTCGAGCGCGCCAACAATGAACTGTGGCCGGTCGGGAACATGGTCGAACGCGCGCAGTGTTGAAATAACGAAATCGTGTGGCGACTTGTACTTGGCGCTCATCGCGAACCACGATTCCTCGGCAGAGATCAGCGCTTCGTAAACGACTGACAGGTCACCATCGCTGGCCAGATGCGCGTCGGTGAGCCGCTGAACCAGTGCTTCCGGTGGCACGTCGGCGACAAAGTGCCGCGCCAGCTTGGTTGCCAGAAAACGCGCGGTCGACGGATGCACGGCCAGGTCACGTAACACCGCTTCTCCCTGCTTGATGCCGGCTGCTGTGTAGGTCTTGCCGAGCAGCGTGTGGCCGCCAGGTTCATGAATGTTGTCGCGAAACTCGAACTTGCCGGGCTCACCGTCAGCGAAGCGCCCACGCTCATTGGCGCCGCCGATCGACCAGCCTGTGATGACCTTGGCGAAGGTGGTGACATCCTGCTGCGAGTAACCGCCGTCAACGCCGAGTGTGTGCAGTTCGAGGATTTCACGCGACAGGTTTTCGTTCAGGCCAAATTCCTGCCGGTTCTGTCGTCGATTGGCGCGCTTCGCCAGTTTTGAGTTGGGTCCTGTCGAGCGCTGGTTGTCGAGATAGAGAATCATTGCAGGATGCTGCTCTGCCGCGAGCAACAGATCGGCGAATCTGCCGGTCACGTGCGGCCGGATTGCTTCGTTTTCAAACAGTCCCGCGATCGCGGGCAGCGGCTGCTTGTCGGCCGAGATGGCGAAGTGGTTGGACCAGAAGTGCACGAGCCTTTCGAAAAACGGCGTGTCGGTGCTGATTGCCGTGCGGTAGCGCGCCGCGGATTGTTCGAGGTAATGACCGCGAACGATGCGTCCAACCTTCTCGCCAGGATCGATCTCTTTACCGCTGCGCTGCATCTCGCGCTGGCTGCGCCGCAGCTCCTGGACCTCCACCAGCACACTGGCGGAATCGCGCAAGCGCTCAATTTCCGGCGGCGATCGATGTGGCCCCTGCAACTGATCCAGCAACCAGGCCGCCGGATGCTTAGCCACGCGTGGCAGGTCGCCCCGGGTGGCGCCAAGTCCGAAGCGATTGGCGGCTATTACGGCCTTTTTCATTGTCATGCAGGAACCCTCGGCGCCAAGAGCAGCAGCACGGCGTTGAGATTACAACGTGGTCTGTTCAGGATGGTTGACCCCACCGGGCACCTTCACGACCATTTTTTGTCGGCTGTATTAATGAGCGCTAAAATTAAAATTAATAAAAACAAAGAGTTATAATAGTGCATCCAAAGCCGTCCTACGAGGCATCTACCGGATGAGAGCATATCCGTTACCAACCTGGAGTAATCGAAGTGGCCGAAGAATTTATCCCTA
Source organism: Woeseiaceae bacterium (assembly GCA_049667545.1). GTDB lineage: Bacteria > Pseudomonadota > Gammaproteobacteria > Steroidobacterales > Woeseiaceae > UBA1847. The sequence continues at coordinate 26,915 of JBATID010000204.1, read as the reverse complement.
TTGTGATGTTTATAGGATTGACCGTTGTATTTAGTTTGTTGTTCTGGTTCCGATACCGCGCGCGCCGTGAAATTCAGGAAACTCTGCGAGTCGCGCTCGAGAAGGGTCAGGACCTGACGCCCGAGATCATCGATCGCTTGGGGCACCCGAAAGCGGCTCCAGATAAGGACCTGCGTCTTGGCGTCCTCTGGTTGGCCGTGGCGGTTGGACTCGTGCTGATCGGCTTTGCCGTGCCCGATGACGGTGGCGATGCGCTGCGCGGCCTGTTGGCTGGTGCCGCATTTCCGTTTGCAATCGGGGTGGCTTACATGATTCTGCACTTTTTTACGGGCCGCAGCACTTAAGGAACTGTTTCGCTTTGCACGCCGCCGAAGATAACCAGCTCGTCGCCCGGGTCGTGTCCGCACAGGACACCCGGGCTTTCGGTGAGCTGGTACGCCGACACCAGTCACAGGTGCGGAATTTTCTGCGCAAGCTGTGTGGCGATATCACGTTGGCCGACGACCTGTCGCAGGATTGCTTCATGCATGCCTGGGACAAGCTGCAGACTTTTTCGGGCCGCGGGTCGTTCATTGGCTGGCTGCTGAAAGTTGCGTACACGACGTTCCTGCAGTCGAAGCGAAAATCGAAACGCTATGCAGAGATTCTGGAAGAGGCCGGGCATGCGACCGAGATCGAGGACAGACACTACGGTGTGGAGGCCGACGAGGTCGGTGATCTCGAAAAGCTGTTGGCTGTGCTGACCGACGAAGAGCGCGCCATCATGGTGATGTCTTATGCCTGCGGGCTGTCGCATCGTGAAATCAGCGATGCGACGAATTTGCCGGTAGGGACAGTGAAATCAGTAATTTTTCGTGGTAAACAGAAAATCAGGACCAGTTTTGATATCAAAGATCATCAACATGGCTGACAGGATGAAGGACGCAGAAGACCGACTGTTGGAGTCAATGTTTGCGGCGCCGCCGATTGCTGACGATGGTTTCAGTGGCAGGGTGGTGGGCAAGGTTCGCCGCCGGCTCTGGCTGCGTCGTCTGGCGTTGCCAGTTGCCGCGCTGATCGGCGGGGCAATCGCGCTCAAGCCACTCACTGTTTTAGTGACGCTGATCGCAACTCTATCGGCACTGCTGCCACAAGAGCTGTTTGGCATCATCGCAGAGTTCATTCCGCAGGCGCAGAGTATGGTGCTTGGGGCGCTGCTGCTTGCAGTTTGCCTGCTGGGCATGCGTTCGCTCGAAGACTAGCAATTCCGTTGTCATCGTTCGATGGCTCGGTTACATTTGAGCCATGACTCTTCGCGACCAAGTCGAAGCCTTATTGCCAAACTGGGAGCGCTGGTATCCGAGCCTGTTCGATGCCGCCAGTGACCTCGGCATAATCAGGCCGGACGTCTGCGATCCGAATTCGCTGCTGCTGACACGCAGGCACGCGAAGGTCAGGCAGCGTGCCGAAGATGCGCATCGCGAAAAATGGGGCGGCAAGCCGCAGGACTAAAAAAGACTATGCAAATTGACCTCGAATCGGTCAGGTCGCAGTTCCCTGCGCTGGCCATAACGGACGATGGCGTCCGGCGTATTTATTTCGATAATCCGGCAGGCACGCAGGTGCCACAAAGTGTCGCCGATGCGGTTGCAGATGCGCTGCTGTACAAGAACGCGAATCACGGTGGCTACTTCGCCTCGTCAGCCGCAGCCGACAAGGTGGTTGCCGGCGCACGCAGCGCGATGGCGGATTTTCTGAACGCGCCGTCTGATGACGAAATCATCTTCGGCCCGAACATGACGACGCTGACGCTGCACCTGTCGCGATCGATAGGGCAGTGGCTAAAACCCGGTGACGAGATTGTGCTTTCGCGAATGGACCATGATGCCAACGTGTGGCCCTGGGTCCTGATGGCGCGTGACCGCGGCATCAAGATCAAGTGGCTGCCGTTCAACAAGGAGACCTTCGAGTTCGATCTGGAGATTCTTGATGATCTGCTGACCGACAGGACACGTCTGCTGTGCGTTGGCGGTGCCAGTAACCTGACCGGCACGATCAATGACGTGACTGCGATTTGCGCCAAAGCACGTGCGGCCGGTGTCCTGACTTTCATTGATGCCGTGCAGTCTGCGCCGCATGTTCCAACCGATGTGCAGCAGTTTGGTTGCGACTTTCTGACCTGCTCGGGCTACAAGTTCTTCGGGCCGCACTGCGGCATCTTGTGGGGACGCCGGGACGTCCTTGAACAACTGGAGCCCTACAAGGTGCGGCCGGCCCCGTCGAACATACCGGGAAGCTTCGAGACCGGCACGATCAGCCTGGAAGCTTGCGCCGGTCTCAGCGCCGTCATCGACTATTTCGCCCGCATCGGTCAGACGTTCGGGCTTGAGCAAATGGATCATTGGGCGCATTTTTCCGGGCGCCGCCAGGCCGTACATGCTGCGGTTGATCACTTGCTTGCCTACGAGCAGTCGGTGGCGGAGCGGTTGATTAGTAACCTCGAGACCATCGACGGTGTCACCGTGCAGGGCATCACGTCGCCGGACGCAATGGAGAGGCGTGTCCCCACGGTCGCTTTCACGCATGACCGCGTGGCACCGGACGCCATTGCGCGCGCGCTCGGCGACAACAATATCTTCGTGTGGAGCGGCCACAACTACGCGGTCGAAGTCGCAACAACGCTGGGCATCTTCGAGTCGGGTGGCGCGGTGCGCGTTGGGCCGGTCCACTACAACACGTTCGAGGAGATAGACGATTTTTCGGCCGTGCTGGCGTCCATTTGTCGCGTAAGCCAATAAATGCCAAGGAAAAAGTTGTTTTCGTGCCGGCCTTAAATTAAGGCGCTTTGTGGGTTATTATTGCGGGCCGGCTTCGGCCCTCGCAGCAACCCGGCACGACTTGCGGTGTATACTCCCGACTTTGCCAGCGCTGCGGCATTCGAAGCTGCATAACAAAACACAAAAAGAGAGAATTCCCATGGCGATTGCGGATCTGAAAAACGTACTTAAAATATTCGGCGGCTCAGAGTTCAGCGCAAAACAAGAAAATCAGCTTTTCAAGGAAGTACTGTTGATGACGCTGGCACGCGCTGCGGATGCCGACATCAACATTCAGACGGCCGAGGTCGACCGAATTCGCGAAATACTCAAAGATCATACCGGCGAAGATTTCAGTTCGGCCGATATCCGCGTGGCGGCACGGGCCGAATTGTACGCGGAGGCTACCCTGGTCAAGTATCTCAATTCGGTTAGTAAGAAAATGACGTCAGCTCATCGAGTAGAGACAGTGCAGGCACTGGCCGACGTGTTCCGCAGCGACTCTAATGTCAGTGTTCTTGAAGTGGATTTCTTTGATAACGTGGTTTCGGCGCTGAGCGTTACTCCGTCGCAGGTTGCCGGCCTGGTCGCGGGCGACGTCGACTAGTCCTTCGAGATATTCGCTTCCCTGCGAGCTATCAACTCGCCAAGTCGCTCAGCCTGAGCCAGTAGCTTTTCTTTGTCGTTGCTGGCGGCGGTCTTGTCTTGCTCGCTCGATGGTTCTGCTTTTGCGGCATCAAGGTCCTTGATGCGCGCCTCCAGGTCTGCAAGCTTCTCCTTGAGATTCGACACTGACTCGGCTTTTTCGGCCTTATCAAATGCCAGCGCGTCAGGCGATGGAGTTGCTGCACCGGGATCGATTGGCTTTACGTCTTTCGCGATGAACGTCTGGTTCTTGGTGAGCGCGCGAGTGTTCATGAAGTTCGGCGACACGATTTCGATACCGGCCTGGTGCAGCGCGTCCATCGCGCGCGCCCGCAAATCGCGCCGCTTGTCGATCAGGTTATTAATATCTTTCAGCAACCCCGATACCCGGTAGCTCACGGAAAAGTCGCCGAGCTGCTGAATTTGCACGTACGGGGTCTCGAGACCGGTATCGAGAGCGGCCTGTACGAGCAGCTCCTCGATCCTGTGCCGCGAGACGTCGTAGCCAAGGGATACGTCGACCGACAGCAGGGTGCCTGACTGTCGCATCACTCGGACGGGGTGAGTGACGAGATACAGGTTGGGCAGCGTCGTAAGGTCGCGTTCTTCGGTCTGAATCTCCGTATGCAGCATGTCCATCTCGGAAATGCGGCCGAAGTAATCGCCGACCGTTATGTAGTTACCGGGACGGCAACTACCGATCGCCTTCAGCATGAACCCCGCCATGATGTTGCCCACGAGCGTGGTCGATGACAAAGCGATGGTCGCACTGATGATGAGGCCGTACAGGCTGAGCAGCTGCCCGCGCAGCGTGTCGCTAAACGGCACGAACAAAATAATGAACAGGACGGCGAGCAAAATGCCGCCGATCTGCAGCAGCTGGTACCTGAACTTCAAGTGCGGCCGGGAAGAAAAATACTGATCGATCCGCTTTCTGGAAAAATGGAAACCAACGCCGATTGCGGCGGCGATAACTACAATCTGCACGATTAGAAATAGGGTTTGCATAACGTCATCCTGTGGTCATGTGCCAGAGTATAAGCGAATCAGGTTACAGCGCTGGCCTCTTTACTGCGGTACACCACGAACAGTCCGGAGGCGACAATGATCATGGCGCCGACAACGACCCAGCGGTCCGGCACCTCATCCCAGATCAGATAACCGGCGATGGCTCCGCCGATCAATGCAATGTATTCAAGAGGTGCGAGCAGTGCCGGTGACGCCGCGCGATAGCCATTGACCAGCCCGACCCAGGCAAGCGCCGAACTCACGCCGGCGCCGAACAACAATGCCCAGCCGGTCAGGTCCGGGCTTTGCCAGCTGGCGTTGTCGAGGACGGCGAGCGCGACGAGCATAGGGCCGAATACAGCATAGAAAGACAAGGAGAGCGTGGACTCTGTGAGGTTGAGCTTGCGTGCCGTAATCGCCTGGCAGGCATAGCAAAACGCAGCAATCAGTACGGCGATCGAGGGCCAGGACACCGTGCCGCTGCCCGGTCGCAGCATGATGAGCGCACCGGTGAAGCCCATCGCAACCGCCGTCCAGCGGCGCCACCCGACCGGTTCATGCAGAAATATCGCTGACAGCGCCGTCATCATCAGTGGCGCCGTGTAGCCCAGCGTAAACGCGTTGACCAGCGGCATCTTCGAGAGGCCATAGAAGAACCCGAACATGGCGCCGACAGCAAGAATTGAGCGCAAGACATGCCAGCCAGCTTTGTCGGAGCGTAGCGAACGCAGTCCGCCCAGGCGCGGCGCGATGGCAAGCATGATCAGGATAGCAATGATCGAGCGCAGCAGGACGAACTGCTGCAGCGAGTAAGTACGCAGCAGTTCCTTGGCAAACAGATCCAGCAACAGTCCGCCAACCACACCGAGCAAAATCCAGGCAATCGCTTTGCCGACATGATCGTCAGGAGAAAGCTGAATCATAAATGAACCAGGGTGCGGCTAGTTGAACGTGAACTGAACATGGTCGCACGGAAAATGTTTGGGGCCTACAGATTCAGCACCGATTCAGCATCGAGCGCTTCTAATGAAACCGTAAGCTCATAAAGGATACGGTCATGAAAAAACTCAATCGACTAAAGCCCGTCTTTTCGATTCTATTGCTGAGCCTGTTAGCGACCGCAGGCCAAACCGCATTGGCGGCGGAAACTGATGCCCGCGTCAGCGTTACAACCCAGGGACTCGTCAGCGAACGTGGCGCGGTGCCTAATGGGGCAACGCACGATACGTACGACGCGCTGACCAAGGACAGTAAACGCAGCAAGCAGTCGGCTGCTGCGCCGCAGCAAGCGGCGTCGGCGAACAACGCGGTAGCGATGAATACCGAATTCTGGTTTTACGATGCGTATGTCACGCTGTTCGCCGATAGTGATGGCGATGGTTATTACACGGGTATCGAGCTCGAGTTTGACGCCGATACTGTTTATACGGCTGCAGATGTTTACGCGGTCACCTACCTTAGCCTCGATTACGGGCCGTGGCATGAGTACGCGGTAACCGCCGACTTCACTCTGTACGGCGCGTCGGACGCTGACCTGTATGTCATCGAGACCGAACTGGTGACTGGCTACCCGGCCGGCGACTACGACATTCTTATCGAACTGTACGACACCTTCGACGGTTCGCTGGTTGCGACTTTCGGTCCGGAAGATACCTCCGAACTCTCACTCCTGCCCCTTGAGGACACAACGTACGATGCGCGACCGGGCACAACGACCCAGGTTGTCATCAATTCAGGGGGCGGCGGGTCGTTCAGTTGGCTGCTGCTTATTGGGCTCACGATAGTTGTGGCGATGCGGCGCATCGCCAGGAGGACCTGAATGGCGGTTTTTCTGTTAACTTCAGGCGGTAATGGGAATGCTAGCCACACTGGTGGGCACGCGCTTGCCGCCGAAGTACCGGAAGTTCTTCAAGCTGCCGGAGCGCCAGGATAGCTGGAAGGTCGCAGACACCGCCACCACCGGGCTCGGGCGTGCGGCGCAGCAATGGCTGCATGATGTGGACCACGATTGCGGCGTCTACCGCCTGGACTCCGGCCGGGACGCGCTCGGCATTCGGCTCGGCCTGATTGATCGGGCGGAACGCAGCGTGGATATCCAAAGCTATCTGATCCGCGACGATGTCAGCGGTAACCTGGTTGGGTTGCGGCTGGCTGCCGCTGCGGAGCGCGGAGTTCGTATCCGGCTTCTCATGGATGATGCGCTGACGAACGAAATCGACGCCGGCCTGTTATCGCTCGACGATCATGAGAATATCGAGGTGCGCGTCTTTAACCCCTTCCCGCGGCGCCGTTCCCGATTGATCAGTTTTATCGCGAATTTCAACATCCTCAACCGCCGTATGCATAACAAGTCGTTCACCGTCGATAACCAGGTGACGATCGTGGGCGGCAGAAACCTGGCCGATGAATATTTTCGCAGTGGCGGCGCGACCGAGTTCATTGATGAGGACCTCCTGGCTATTGGGGCCGTGGTCGACGATGTGTCCGACGGTTTCGACGAGTACTGGAATTCACCGGAGGCGATTCCCGTGAACGTGTTTGGTGCACTGGTGCCGCACGGATCAATTCAGGACAGCACCGAGGAGGGGCGCCGGTATGTTGAGCAGCACGGTGGCGGGAGGTTCTTCCAGAGCGTGGATGACAAGCTGGCTCGCGATTTTCTCGAGGGCAGGTTACCGCTCGTCGCGGCCGACGCGGCAGTGGTGATTGACTATCCCGACAAAGGCCGGTTGTTGGGACCTCGTCCCGCCAGTATTACCAGCATTTTCCTGCAACAAATGGTATCGGCAGCGACGAGCGAGGTAATCGTTATCTCGCCTTACTTCGTTCCCGAGAAGCAGGGTGTCGAATTCCTGGCGGGCCTGGTCAGTCGCGGCGTGCGGGTCATCGTTATCAGTAATTCGCTGGCATCCACCAATCACTCCAGTGTGCACGCCGTTTACGCGAGATATCGCAAGCCGCTGTTAAAGCGAGGGGTGGAGCTTTATGAACTGCGGCCGCATGTCGATTCCACGGACGCAAAAACGACCCTGACTCTGCATTCCAAGATCGCCGCCGTCGATCGGACAAAGATGTTTGTTGGTTCATTCAACCTGGATCCGCGCTCTTTGTACCTGAACACCGAGATGGGACTGGCCGTCGATTCCGCAGAGCTGGCGGGCGCGATGTCCGAGAGTATTCTGGATTCTCTGGCCGAGATCGCCTATAAGCTGGAACTCTCACCGAAAGGCCGGCTCCAATGGCTGTTGCGCACTGGTAGTGGTGACGAGGTGATCACGACAGAGCCCAAAACGACGTGGTGGCGGCGTTTCAAGACACGCCTCATGAGCTTTCTGCCGATCGAGGGGCAGATGTAGACGCTATCCCGATTTGTAAAAGCGGTTGCCGATGTCTGACAATGGCGGATAGTGACCGAATGGAGTACAGCATGCGTTGGCGTGGCGGAAGACGAAGTTCAAACATAGAGGACCGGCGCGGCTCGCGCACGGCGCCGCGATTGCTGGGTGGCGGCATCGGCACGATCGTGCTCGTTCTGGTCGCCATGTATTTCGGCGTTGATCCAACACCATTGCTGCAGGGGGTGCAGTCCGGCCAGTCCGCGTCGACCAGCGGTACGCAGCCGACCGCCGAGGACCTCAAGAACGATCCTCTCGCCGACATGGTGTCCGTGGTTATCGCCGACACCGAGGACGTCTGGCGCGAACTCTTTGCCCGGCAGGGTCGCCGCTACGAGGAGCCGGTGCTGGTCATGTTCACTGGCGCGACGCAATCGGCCTGCGGCCTGGGGCAGGCGGCGATGGGGCCGTTCTATTGCCCGGCTGACAAGAAGGCCTACATCGACCTGAGCTTCTATGACCAGATGCGTACGCGTTTCAAGGCACCTGGCGATTTCGCCCAGGCCTACGTCATTGCGCATGAAATCGGCCACCATGTGCAGAACTTGCTGGGCATTTCCGGCAAGGTCCATTCGATGAAACAGCGTTTGGGCGATGCCGAGAGCAACGCGCTGTCAGTGCGCCTGGAATTGCAGGCCGACTGCCTGGCTGGCGTCTGGTCGCACCATGCCGACAAGGCGCGCAACATCCTCGAGGATGGCGATGTCGACGAAGCGCTCAACGCGGCCAGCGCCATCGGTGACGATACCCTGCAGCGTCAGAGCCGCGGAACGGTTGTTCCCGAGTCGTTTACGCATGGCACATCGGCGCAACGCCAACGCTGGTTCCGGACCGGTCTGCGGTCGGGGGAGCCGGATAGTTGCGACACCTTCAGCGTTGACCAGGTCTGAGCTGATTACGCTGATTGCCGCTACCGCCGGGCGTTGCGAAGCGGCTGCTTTACGAATCGCACCGTACATTCGCGACACCGAACTGCACTGCTCCAGCGCGTTCAACGAGCTGATCGGTGCCAATATCCACTTCAAAATGGAAAATCGGCAGCGCACCGGTTCCTTCAAGCTGCGCGGTGCCGTCAACCGGCTGCTGACGTTGACGGACGAGCAGCGTGTTGCAGGATGCGTCACCGCATCCAGCGGCAATCACGGCGCGGCCGTTGCCTGTGCCATGCAGGGGCTGAAAATGGATGGGGTTATCTTTGTGCCGGAGGCGACCTCGAGCGCGAAAATTGAAAAGATTCGTCGCTACGGTGGCGAGGTTCGTTTTTTTGGCAGCGATGGTCTGGATACAGAAACACATGCGCGGGATTACGCAAACAGCCACGGCCTTTTTTACGTTTCTCCTTACAACGATGAGGAGGTCATCGCCGGGCAGGGTACGTGCGGCATCGAAATTGCACAGATGCTGCCCGCGATCGACGCCGTATTCGTTGCCGTCGGTGGCGGCGGCCTTGTCAGCGGCATCGGCAGCGTTTTGAAAACGCATAATCCGGACATTCGAATTTTTGCGTGCCAGCCGCAGGCGTCCGCGATCATGGCGCACTCGGTTGCTGCCGGTAGAATTGTCGACATGCCAGGTGACGAGACATTATCCGATGGCACGGCAGGCGGTATCGAGCAGGGCGCCATCACGTTTCCCATCACCCGCGCCGTCGCTGACGAGTTTGTGATCGTGACCGAAGCGCAAATCGCTGCCGCGATGCGGCTGTTCATGAATAACGTGGGCGACACGATCGAGGGGGCTGCCGGTGTTGCGGTCGCCGCCATGCTGCAACGCGCCGAGGTGTTATCGGGGCAGACGGTTGCGGTTATTATTTGTGGCGGCAACATTAGTGACGAACAGCTCGCGCAGGTGAGCTCCGGTGCAGAAGAGGCGCATTGATGAACGACTGCAAGCATAAGATTTTTTTGCTCATGGCTGCGCTGCTGGCGTCGGCGCACGTCGCGGCAGATACGACCGCTTTCATAAATGTCAATGTTGTACCGATGACTACTGAGACGGTGATGTCGGCGCAAACCGTGCTGGTCGAGGACGGCATGATCACGGCCATCGGGAGTGTTGATGATGTACCTATTCCGCGGCATGCGCTGGCGATCGATGGCACAGATCGTTACCTGATGCCCGGGCTGGCGGAAATGCACGCGCATGTCCCCGCTGCTGATTCGAGCGAACTCGATCGGTATTTCACGCTGTTTGTTGCGAACGGTATTACGACCATTCGCGGCGTGCTGGGCCATCGCTCTCACCTGGTTCTGCGGCAGCAGATTCTCGACGGCGAGACTTTTGGACCGCGCCTGACGACCTCAGGGCCCTCGTTAAACGGGCGCACGGTCAAAGGAGCCGGCGACGCGCAACGCCAGGTTCGCGAGCAGGCAGCAGCGGGCTACGACTTCGTCAAAGTGCACCCGGGTCTTAGTGCCGAGGAATTTTCGGCGGTCGCGGTTACGGCGAACGAGATCGGCATGCCGTACTCCGGTCACGTACCGGTAGCGGCGGGACTGGATCTCGCACTGCAGCTCGGTATGGCAGCGATCGATCATCTCGACGGCTACTTCGTCGCGCTGCTACCGGCCAATAGTTCGGGTGCGGGCGGGTATGGGAGTTTTTTTGATGTCATGCTGGCCGCCGAACTGGATACCGATGGGATCGAATACCTTGCGACGGCCACCGCGGCAGCAGGCACCTGGAATGTACCGACGCAAACGCTGATTGAGCATCGCTTGTCGGAGCTTTCGGCCGATGAATTGCGGAACCGCCCGGAAATGCGCTACGTGCCCGAGAAGACGCTGCGGCAGTGGCTGGCCGAAAAGGATCGGCTATGGAGCGAAACCGGTTTCGATCCGGACGTTGCGCGCCTGGCTGTAGCGATCAGGCGCTCGCTGATACTCGCGTTGCACCGTGCCGGCGCGCGGCTGCTGCTCGGCTCCGATGCGCCACAGGTATTCAATGTTCCGGGGTTCTCGGCACATCGCGAACTGGACGTGCTGGTGGCGAGCGGGTTGTCGCCGTTTGAGGCTTTGCAAACCGGCACGACAGCGCCCGCCGAGTTTCTGGGTACCAACACCGGGAGCGTGGCAATCGGCAAAGAGGCAGACTTGCTGCTGCTCAACGCGAATCCGCTCGTGGACATTTCAAACAGCCGCCGAATCCACGGAGTGATGCTGCGCGGTCAATGGCTTCCTGCGAGAGAGCTCGAGGCCAGGCTGGCGCGTTATCGTACCGGCGCCGACCGCCCCTGAAGCTGCTAGAATCGAGTGCACTATGAACGCGGCGAGGAATAGGGAGACAGCATGAAGCTTGTGAAGCACCTATTGGATAACAAGGGCGGAACGATTATCTCGATCACCGAGGACGCATCGGTGCTCGATGCGATAACGCTAATGGCCGATCGCTCGATAGGGTCGCTGTTGGTGATGGATGGCCAGGTGCTCAAGGGCATCGTCACGGAACGAGACTATGCCCGCAAGGTCATCGTCAAGGGACGGTCTTCCAACACGACGAAGGTCGGCGAGATCATGACGTCGACAGTCGTGACAGCGACCGTGGAGCAGACTGTGACCGATTGCATGACCGTGATGACGGAACGCAAGATCCGGCACCTGCCGGTCGTTGCCGACGGGCAAGTCATTGGCATGATTTCCATAGGCGATCTCGTACAGGCAATTATTGCGCAACAGCAGGAAGAAATTCAGCACCTCGAACAGTACATCAGCGGCTAGTCACAACCACGAGGCTTGGCATTACCAGGAAAACCGAAATCGATCGTCGAGTTCTTAGCCTGTTCGACGGCTATGTGCACGGCCAGATCTCGCGCCGGGATTTTCTCGAGCGGGCCGCTGCCTTCACCACCAGCGGCGTCACCGCCGCGTCACTGCTCGCGAGTCTGAGCCCGAATTACGCATTGGCGCGGCAGGTTGATCCAGACGATCGTTCTATTACTGCCAGCTACAAGCGCTACGCATCACCCGATGGTGCCGGTGTTATGCGCGGCTATTTCGTGCGACCGGCCGCGGTTCAACACAAGCTGCCGGCGGTAGTCGTTATCCATGAAAACCGCGGCCTTAATCCCTACATCGAAGATGTCGCGCGGCGGCTGGCGGTCGCTGGTTTCATTGCATTTGCGCCGGATGCGCTGACGCCACTCGGGGGTTACCCGGGCAACGACGACGATGGACGTGAGTTGCAGCGGCAGCGCGATAGCGAAGAGATGTTCCAGGACTTTGTCGCTGCCGTCGAGTTTCTGCAGGGGCACCCTGACGTCACCGGGAAAGTCGGTGCTGTGGGCTTTTGTTACGGCGGCTGGGCGGCGCTGCGCCTGGCGGTCACCCTGCCGAGCCTGTCAGCAGCCGTCGCTTTTTACGGCAGGCATCCGACGCCCGCGGACGTTCCTGCCATTCGAGCGCCGTTGCTGCTGCACCATGCGGGCCTCGATGAACGTGTGAATGCCACCTGGCCGGCTTTTGAAGAAGCGTTGCGCGCCGCCGATCACGACTACACGAACCATGAGTACGCGGACGTCAATCATGGCTTCCACAATGACACGACGCCCCGCTACAACGAGGACGCCGCAAGACTGGCGTGGCAGCGAACCGTCGATTTCTTCGCAAGCCAACTGGACCTGCAGGTCTGAGTCGAGCGGGTTTATGGCTGGCGCGGCAGCGCTGCCTGTAGTTCGAGGACCCTGTCCGCGGCTTCTGCCAACGTGGCACCGAAGCTCAACAACCCCTCCTCATGCCCGGCCATAACGGCAAGCTTTGTCTTGCGAAACTCGGAATCCCTGTAGAGCCTGCGAAATTCGTCCGCCATCTGGGGCGTTCCATAAGCGACGCTGGGGTTTGTTGTCGGCAGTTTGTCGATGTAATGCCGCCACAACGGCGCGCTGTGGACGTGCACGATCGCCCCGATATTGAGGTCAAGCTGGTAAATTGCCGCATGCGTCATTGCTTCTGACGATGCCTGCACCGGGCCGACGCAACACACCCTGTTGCCATGCACGCTCCACGATGTGACCTGCGAATAATGCGTCCTGTCGGTGGTGGGGATATGGCCAGTTTGCGTGCCGCTGATCAGGAATTCGCCGGGCCCACCGCAGCGGATGCTTAAATTGCCGTAGCCAATTCCGTAGTCTTCGTATTGGCCGATCAGGCCGGCGTCAAACAAAGGTCGACGGCAGGTTTCGAGCTCGTCGGCGGCTGCAGCATGCGGTATCGGCGCCCTGGTCCAGAAACTCTGGTATTTGACATAACCTTCGTCGATCGTCATTACGCGCTTTGCTCAGGAAAGAGGCCGAGCAGGCCGGCCTCGGACGCCGGGCAGATGCCGCGTTCGGTGATAAGGCCGGTGACCAGGCGCGCCGGCGTTACATCGAAAGCGTAGTTGCTGATGGGCGTGTCCGCCGCCGTGGTACGGACAACACCGGGCTTGCCGTCGATGACACCGTAAACGTGACTGACTTCTTCGGCGGCACGCTGTTCGATTGGAATTTCGGTGAGTCCGTCGCGGCTGTCCCAGTCGATCGTGGTGGAGGGCAGGGCGACGTAAAACGGCACGCGATTGTCGTGCGCGGCCAGCGCTTTCAGGTACGTACCGATCTTGTTCGCGACATCGCCGCAGCGCGTCGTTCGGTCAGTGCCAGTGATGACCATGTCAACCTGGCCATGCTGCATCAGGTGTCCGCCGGCATTGTCGACGATCAGCGTATGCGGAATGCCGCTTTTCGCCAGTTCCCAGGCCGTGAGCTGCGAGCCCTGGTTGCGCGGCCGCGTTTCGTCGACCCAGACATGTATGTCGATGCCGCGCTGTTGCGCGAAATAAATCGGCGCTGTTGCCGTGCCCCAGTTTATCGTCGCGAGCGCCCCCGCATTGCAGTGCGTCAGCACGTTGACCCTCGCCCCTGCTTTTTTCTTCGAGATCGCTTCGAGCAGGGCGACACCATGCTCGCCGATGCTCCGGCTGATTGCGATGTCCTCATCACAGATGGCTTCGGCATCGGCGCGCAGCAACGCGGCGATGTCGGCATCGGCGGGCGCCTGGGTCACGACATGCAGAATTCGTTCGACGGCCCAGCGCAGGTTGACAGCGGTGGGTCGGGACTTGAGCAGCGCGGCGGCGGCCTTTCGCACGCTGTTAACGGGTGCATCGCTGGCCGCCGCTGCCAGGTACAGGCTCCATGCGGCCGTAGCGCCGATGAGTGGCGCGCCGCGCACATACATCTCATCGATGGCGTGCACGCCATCTTGCCAGCTGTGCAGGTCGTGGACCCGATACTCGTGCGGTAACCAGCGCTGATCGATAATCTGCACGACCGACGTGTCAGCCGGGTGTAACCAGATAGTGCGAAAACTATCGTTGCCGGGTGTCATCACTCGCTAGCTGGCCAGCCCGGCCGACAGGCGCGCCGAGCGCAGCGTATTGAACATCAGCATCGTTATCGTCATCGGACCAACACCACCTGGAACCGGCGTAATTGCGCCCGCTACCGTGGCGGCGTCCTCGTAATCGACGTCGCCTGTCAGCCTGGACCGGGTTTCGCCATCAACGGTGGTTTCCACGCGATTGATGCCAACATCAATGATCACGGCACCCGGTTTCACCCAGTCGGCTTTGACCATGTTGGGCCGACCTACCGCCGCCACAACAATGTCGGCGCGGCCGACAACTTCAGGAAGATCCCGCGTGCGGCTGTGCGCGATGGTCACGGTCGCATTTCTCTGCATGAGCAGGCTCGCCATCGGTTTGCCGACGATGTTCGACCGACCGATGACGACGGCGTTCTTGCCCGACAGGTCGGCGCCCAGCTCGTCCTCGACCATCAGCATGCAGCCGGCCGGTGTGCACGGGACAAACGCATCCGCCGTGTGCCCGGCGGTCAGTTTGCCAATATTGATGAAATGAAAACCGTCGACGTCTTTACTGGGCAGGATCGCCTGCGTGATCGTCTGTTCGTCGAGGTGCCCGGGTAACGGCAGCTGCACCAGGATGCCGTGGATTGCGCTGTCCGTGTTGAGATCGTCAATGAGCTTGAGAACATCGGCTTGCGGGACATCGTCGGCCAGCGTGTGCTGCACCGAGTAAAAGCCACAGGCCTCGGCGCGGCGCTTCTTGTTGCGCACGTATACCTGGCTTGCCGGATCTTCGCCGATGATCACGACAGCCAGGCCCGGCTGGATACCGTGTTCTTTTTTCAGCGCCGCGGTCTGTTCCGTGATGGATGCAGCGAGCTGTTCGGCTTTGGCTTTGCCGTCAATGCGTTTCGCGGTCGTCATTCGCTGTTCTCCGGGGAATTCATGGGCGCGGCGCATGGTAACGCCGCAGCAGCGGGCCGTAAAGCGCACGAAGATTACGCTCCGTACGGTATATTCGCGCTAGAATACGCGTTCCACCATCTCGACAACTGGCCCATTGACAGCATTCAAACGCAATCTGCGCGGCATCCTCGTGTTTGCCGGCTTTACGATCAACACGATCTTCTGGTCCACCCCGTTGTTGATATTGGCAGTCATCAAGGTGCTGCTGCCGATCGCGCCCCTGCGGCGCGCATTAACCCGCGCAATAATGGCGATTGGTGAAAACTGGATCAGCGTCAATACAGTGCTCCTGCAGAGCGGGGCTTCAATCGACTGGCAAGCGAGCGGGCTGGAGAACCTGCGGCGCGATGGCTGGTACCTGGTGATGGTGAACCACCAGACCTGGGTCGACATCCTGGTGCTGCAGACGGTGTTCAACCGGCGCATTCCATTCCTGAAATTCTTTATCAAGCAGCAGCTCATCTGGTTTCCGGTGCTGGGGATTGTCTGGTGGGCGATGGATATGCCGTTCATGAAGCGTTATTCGAAGTCGTATCTTGCCCGCAAACCGCATATGCGCGGCAAAGATCTCGTAACAACGCGACGTGCCTGTGAGAAGTTTCGCCATACGCCGACCTCCATCATCAACTTCGTGGAGGGCACGCGTTTTAGTGAAGCCAAGCGTGCGCGTCGTAACTCACCCTACCAACATCTCTTACCGCCGCGCGCAGGCGGTCTTGCGGTGGCGCTATCCGCGATGGGCCCGCTCTTCAACAGTATTCTCGATGTGACGCTCGTCTATCCGGAGGGTCCGGCACAGTTCTGGGACATGTGCTGCGGCAGACATGTCGCGGCGCGCGTTGCTGTGCGCGAGCGGCCGGTCGAGCAGTGGCTGTTCGAGGGGGATTACCAGGAAGACCGTGAATTCAGGCGCCGCGTGCACCGCTGGATTGGTGATATTTGGCAGGAAAAGGACGAGTTGCTACAACGGTCTCTCGACGATCAGGAAGCGGCATGAGTATGCCGGCTACGGTCTTCAGCCTCTACATCGTCCGCTGCGCCGATAACTCGTTGTACACCGGCATTGCGGCCGATGTGGGCAAACGCCTGGCCGAACACGAGTCCGGACCGCGCGGCGCGAAGTACCTGCGCGGCCGGCAGCCGCTCAAGCTGGAATTTACCCAGGAAGTCGGCGACCGTGCGCTCGCATCCAGGCTTGAACATCGCGTCAAGCAGTTGAGTCGTTCGCAAAAAGAGGCGCTGATCGCCGGCCGCGAATCGCTGGATCAGTTGACTGACGATCAGGTGTCGGGGCCAGGCTGCACATAGATTGCCATGGGTACGCCGAATGCCGGCAGAACCAGCTTCGTATTCGTATCCCATCGATCCCGTAATTCGGTGAACAATCCTGCCGTTGCTTCAAGGTCGCCGAGAAAACGGGGTGCCGCCACTATTTCGCCAAACGGGCGCGTAAAGTCGTCAAAATGTATCGGGTAAACACTGTGAGCCCCGGTCGCGGTGACCAGGGTCTGCCAGTACTGCGTAACGTAATCACGACCCAGCGTCTCCAGTCCGCCAACGCCGAGCAGCACAACGTCGGCTGGAACGTCCTCCAGCGCCCTGTCAGGGAAACCGGCACTGCCCTGAACCACGGCCGTGCCCTCGGGGTGGGCAACGACAATGGTGTAACTACCACCCTCTCTGAAAGCGCTGACCGGCTGCGGCATTTTGAGCGGCGCTTCGATACGGCCGGCGAATGGCACTGCGGCTCGCCAACCGATCGGGGCATGCGTCGACGGCAATAACGTAATGTCGAAACGGCCGAAGGTGTAGCGCTCGCCGTCACTGACCAGCGTGATTTGATCCTCGGGAACGCCGGCACCGCGGGCGATGGCGATCGTTGAGGCGGATCCCAAAATCGACGCGCTGCTGCGATTGGCGATTGAGCCAACGTCCATTGCGTGATCAAAGTGGGAGTGTGTCGGTATGATCGCAGCGAGCCGTCGCATGCCATACTCATTCAACACGTAGTTGATCGTTGCAGCATCGTTGGCAACCGGCCGATCAAGAATAATGTCGGCAAGCGACGGTCGCGAGAAGAAGCCGTCAATCAATATCTGCGTTTCGCCATCATCGAACAGCAGCGTTGTGACGCCGAGCCATGTGACCGTAACGGTATCGGCAGCTGCTGCATCTGCGGGAACCGCGGCTTCCCACGCATCGCTAAAGAGCTCAGGGCGATCGCGCCACAGCAAGATCATTGCGGTGGCTGCAACCGCCAGTGTCACCGCGACGATGCCTGCTGCCAATTTTGCCCGGCGAATCCACATCATTATTGCCCTGCGGCGATTCTCGCAAGCTGGCCGGTCAGCGGCGCGAGGTAGTTGCCCAGTGCGTAGCCGAGCAGTGCCATCAGGATGGACGCAGGCACGAGGTTCGGCCGGTGGTGTGCCGCGACGATCGGTGCTGACGCCGCGGCGCCGATGTTGGCGGCCGAGGCGATTGCGACGCTATGGATATCCACGCGAAAGATCCAGGCGCCCGCAACGCAGAATAACCCGTGGATGAAAATCCAGATGAATGCTCCGAATACGAACGCTGGCGCTTCGGCGAGCCCCGCGACCGAGGCCCGGGCCCCCATGCCCGCGACGAAGATATAGACGAGCGCAGTGCCAATGGCCGTGGAGCTGGGGAGTTTTGATGCCACCGTTGTTGACAGCAACAGCGCGAGCGTTGTGACCAGCAGAATTCGCGTCGTCGTCTCAGAGAAGACGCCGGCCAGTTTCGGCATGCCTGTCGCGATCCACTCGGTAATTCCCGGGGCAATCGCGTGGCCGATGGCGGATACCCCGAATACGACGGCAGCGAGGTACAGGTACTGAGGCATCGTCGGCGCAATGTCATCTTCGACGTGCAGCGCGGCCGCTTCGTCCATCGCCTTGAGCCGGTCTTCGGGCACCCGCGCCCAACGATTGAACTTGTCGGCGTAATCGCGCGACATGAGTAACAGCGGGAGCCAGACGATGTAAACGACGTTGTCGGCGATGACCGCCAGTCCGAGCTGCGCGTCAGATGCGCCCAGCATTTCCTTGGTTGCAAGCATATTCGCCGTGCCGCCGATCCAGCTACCGGCCAGCGTGCCGAAACCCTTCCATGCATCATCGGAAAGCCACTGGTGCACGAGCAGGTAAGAGACAACGCCTCCGACCATTACGCCGACGGTACCCATCAGCATGACCAGCACGCCTTTGCCCATTACCCGAATCACTGCGGGTACATCGACTTTTATCAGCATCAGCACAATGAACGCCGGTAATGCGAATTTGCTGAGCCCGGAGTAGATGATGGAGTCACTGGGAATAACATTGAGATTGTTCAGGAGCACGGGCGTGGCATAGATGAACAGCAGCGGCGGGATAAAGTTAAACAGCTTCGCCTTGGTCACCTGCGCCAGCAAGAAGAAGAAAGCAGCAACGATGCACAATACGGCCAATACACCGATGGGTGAGGAAATCCAGGCCTCGGGTGGTTGCATTCGATTCGCCTTGTGCTGGAAAAGAGCGACCGAGTATAAATCATCGATCACGGCGCCGGGGTCCCGGTATTGTCAGCCGAAGCTCACCTGGGCCGCATAGTCTTTGCGCGAATCGATGTCGGTGCGGGCCGCCGCCTTCATGGTCAGCCAAAGCGCCTCCCAGTCCTTGATCAGGCCGGGTTCAAACGCAAGATTCTCAATCGTCTTTTCAAGTTCGCGGACGTGAATGACATTGTCCGGCAAAGTCGCCATGAATTCGACGGCGCCGGTAAAGACGACCAGGTTTGCGATCGGGGCTTCGGCTACGATTTTCTGCAATGCGCGCCGGCGGCCTTCGCTCTGAATCAGCGGATTCAGAAATCGCTGGCGGTTTACGCCGTCAACATTGGTCCACTGCGCATCATCAGTCTCGCCAAAAACGACGCCATTGCAGTGTTTGGCCTGCAGGCAGAGAATGCCACCGGCGGTTAGTACGGCGTGCTCAATCCTGACAAGACCGCCGTAGGCGCCCGGTAGAATAAAATCGTGCAAGACGTTGGTATTGAGTCTGTCAAGCGTGCGCTTGATGCGCCAGCGACCGACTCGAATTGTAACGATGCGCGCTACGTAGCTGCTTGCTGAGCGCAGCACCAGGGTCAGCAGCAACGCCCCGGCGATCGTGAATATGAAGATCGCCGGCCCGACTGAGGTGATGCTGGTCGGCACCTCGGCTTCCGCGGCAAATGTCGGCAGTGCGGCGAGCGGCAGGCTGGTGAGGAGATTGATTACTGGTCGTAACATAACACTGAGCGTAATACGCCGCGTGCGCCCGGGCCTCGAAGCAGGTCACGTTTTGCACTATCGGCATGGTCTTTCGGCAGGCTGCATTTTGTTGCCGTTGCAGGTGTTAAGCTAGCAAGACCGATGCCGAGCGAGACCGTGCGATGCCAAGTGGCCTCATATTTTTGCTAATCATGATTGCGCTGATTGTCATCTATACGATCGCCAAGGTGCTTCAATACATGCGACTAAGCGACGAGCAGTGGCGCGAGGTAGACAAAAGCAAATTGAAGCAATGGGAGGATGATGACGAGTGGTAGGGAACGCTTCGCGCCCTGTCGCGGCAGTAACCCTGAGTCCCGTGCGGCAAAGGGCAAGTTCGTATTAGTGCCTGATCCGGTATTTCGATTACACTGGCCGTGTACACCAAAATTTTGCAGGGTAGTCGTATGTTCACATCGAGGCCGCCAATGTCGCGGGCATTCGTAGTCGCCGTCCTGAGCAGCTTGTTGCTTCATGGCTGCGGCTCGGACCAAACCGGTGAGTCAAGCCGCAGTCGGACCGAGGCGGCAGCGACGCGGCCGAGTGCCAATAACCGGGGCGATATTCAGGTTGACGCGCAAGAGCGCGCGGTTATTTCGGAAAACATGCCGTACGCAGAAGTCGGCGACGAACTCGTTTACGGCTATTTCGTCGCGCCGGCAGACATGTTCGAGCCGCTGCCCGCGGTCATCATGATCCACGAATGGTGGGGGCTGGACCAAAACGTACGTGCCAAAGCAGACCGGCTGGCCGCAGCCGGTTATATCGTGTTTGCTATTGACCTGTTCGGCGGCAAGACGGCAACGACGCCGTCAGCCGCACGTGCCCTGATGCTGTCGGTGGTTGAGGATCCGGAGTCAGCCAGCGAGAAGCTGCGCAGTGCCTACCAATTCGTCAGTGAAACCGCCGGCGCTCCGGCCGTCGCCACGCTAGGCTGGCGGTTTGGCGGTACGTGGGCGCTGAATACGGCGCTGCTGCTGCCTGATGACATTGCCGCAGTAGTAATTTATTACGCCCAGGTTACATCGGATGAGGCGAAGTTAGGGCCGATGAGCGCCCCGGTACTGGGTCTGTTTGCGGGCGATGACGCCAGTGTAAACAGAGACTCTGTCGAGGCTTTCCAGGGTGCGTTACAGCGGTTGAGGAAAAATTATGATATTCACATTTACGACGGTGTTCGCCAGGGATTCGTAAATGAGGATGCGACGAATTACGACAGGGACGCGGCCGATGACGCCTGGCAACGGACGATTGAGTTTCTGCAGCGCCACCTTGTTGGTCAATCCGATCGCGGTGGGAGTTCCTGATCCACACTTGCCGCGCATACCAGGCGTAGCGGTAGCGCGGCGCTGGTAATGCGCATTGCCGTGCGTTCGCCAGCGGAGCAGCGCAACGCAACCTGGGCAGTGGCCGCACCATGAAGTAACAGGGTTGCCCCGTCCTCGGCGCTGCCAACAACGCAAAAATTACCTGTGCTTATCGGTGCTATCTGCTCTGCCGCAACCTCGATGACGGCCAGAAACGCGGCTTCGCCATGTTGCGGTACGTGGCGGTAGTGGGTATCGCTAATGCCGAAACTGAGCGATGCTGCGGCATCATTCGCACAGCTAAAGTCTACCCGCAACGAAAATGTCAGGGATGGCGCGTGGATTTTTCGCTCGCCGGCTGCATGTGGCGCGATTTGCGTGACAACCTCGAGTGCCTGTACGTTAAGTTTGTCCGTGGCACCGGGCAGGAGGGGTATCCCGCCAAGCCCGGCTGCGAACCATATCGTCGCTAATAATCCGTTCATAATGGCAAGGCTACGATAGCGCAGCGCAAAATCAAGGACTTCCGGAGCGTGAGTTGATCAAGAGTGTTGTGAATCGGACGTATAAAGCGGCTCGCCGGCTGGTTGTCGCGGTAGTGGGCGCGACGGTTCTGCTCATCGGCGTCATTATGCTGGTAACGCCAGGTCCGGCCATTGTCGTGATTCCGGTCGGACTCGCGATCCTGAGCATAGAGTTCACCTGGGCACGCCTGTGGCTCAAGCGCCTGCGCCGGTCGATCAGCAACCGGAACTCGAATGACCGGGCAGAGCGCGCTGAAGATCACCAGCGGCGTGCAGGGAAATAAACGGCGTTAGCCACTAAAAAGAACGGGCGCCGGAGAACTGAAATCATGAGATGAATCAGCGGGCCGATCCGACACGGAACGGTCTCCGGCGCCCGAAAAGAAACGGCAAGGGGGTGCCGCCGAGCCATCCTGGCTCTGTAAGCTGAAATCCGCTTCAGCTTGGTTGGTGCCGCTTGCGAGGCTGTCAGGGGGGGGAAGCCTCGCCCGCAAAGCACCGGTGCTACCGGTAAGCGCCTAGTCAGCGCTAACCGTTAACTTGGATGTGCGGTCTGCAAACTGGATATCAAGTCCGAGCACGGTGGCACGCGCAATGGCAGCAGCGGCATCTGCCGCAGTTTCGGCATTTGCTGCGCGAGCGCCGGCGATCGCAACGGCCAGCGGCTCAGCGGCGGTGGCGGCTGCCACCCGGTCTGCGACGGGCTCTGCTGCAAACGCCGAACCGGCGGCAAATGAGACGCCGACCAAAACAACCAGAGCGCCAAGTAAGGCGAGTCCGGATTCAATGTGCTTAGCTTTCATATACCTGTCCTTAGTGGTGTTACGAGCAGCGTCCGCTGCCGGTAATCGTCAAATCAGTGTTCGTGCCCCTGGACCGTCAGTCGCAACGGCTCTAGCCTCCGCAATGCACAAGTCGTGCCAACTTTGAAAATACCTTTAAATCAATGCGTTAACGAACGGTCACGGGTAACGGAAATTCGTAAATAACGATAAATCGTAAGATACATTACGGAATTTCGTATATGATGCGCCGATGATTACGCAAGACGACTACCAATGGCTGTTCCGCAAAGCACCGGTCATGGCGACTTCTATCGCGGAAGACGGTGTCTACCTGGACGTCAATGACGCGATGCTCAAGCGTCTTGGCTTTCAGCGTGACGAGATGGTGGGCCACAAGCCCGAGCAATTTACGACGCCAGAGACGGCGTTACGCGTCAAGAACGAGTTACGCCCGGCGCTGCGGCGCACCGGCAAACTTGAAAACAAGCCGGTCAGCCTGGTCGCGCGCTCGGGCGAAGTCGTTGAGTGCGTGACCAACGCACTGGTCGAGTATGACCGCGCGGGTGAGTTCTTGCGCACGGTAGCGATGTACACGGAGATTTCGGACGAGGCGAAAATCAACTTCAGATATCGCACTCTGTACCGCGAGACGCCGGCGATGTTGCACACGGTTGATGCAGACGGTCACCTCGTGACAGTGACCGATCACTGGTTGCAGAAACTCGGCTATACGCGCGACGAGGTGATCGGGCGTCCGATCACGGACTTCTTCAGCAGCGCCGACCGCCGCTTGTACGGGGAGGGTCGATTACGTCAATTGATCAAGGAAGGCGCGTTCAACAATCTCAAGCGCCAGATGGTAGCCAGGGACGGGCAGGTCATCGATCTCGTCATGTCAGCAATCGCGCATACGGATGAGAAAGGCAACGTCGACCACATGCTGGTAGCCTCCAAGGACGTTACTGAACGGAATCGCGCCGAGCGCAAGCTGCGGCAGACACTGGCGGAAAATGCACGCCTACGTGATGAACTCGAGCGCGAACGCGATTACCTGCGTGAGGAAGTCAATGTCGCCATGAATTTCGGGCGCATTGTCGGCACGAGCCCGGCGCTGCGGCGCATGTTGAATCGCATCGAAGCCGTCGCGGAAACGCCGGCGAACGTGCTTGTGCAAGGCGAATCGGGCGTGGGCAAGGAACTGGTCGCTCATGCCCTGCATCTGCGAAGTCCGCGCGCTGCGGGACCGTTGGTCAAGGTGAACTGTGCTTCGATTCCAAAGGAGCTGTTCGAAAGCGAGTTCTTCGGACACGTAAAGGGCGCTTTCACCGGCGCGCACCGGGATCGCATTGGACGCTTTCAACTGGCTGACGGCGGGACGATCTTTCTTGATGAAATAAGCGAAATTCCCCTGGAGTTGCAGGGCAAGCTGCTACGTGTTTTGCAGGAGAGTGAATTTGAACGCGTTGGCGACGACATTACGCGGTCGGTCGATGTGCGCATCATTGCGGCGACCAACAAGAATCTCGAGCAGCTGATCGTTGCAGGTGAGTTTCGTGAAGACCTGTTTTATCGCTTGAGCGTATTTCCCATAGAGGTGCCACCGCTACGGGAGCGCGGTGAAGATATCGTGCAACTGGCGCAACACTTTCTCGAACAAACCTGCCAGGATTTTGGTCGCGACCTGCTGACGCTGACGCTCGCACAGACGGAGCATCTGCGCGCCTATCCATGGCCCGGCAATATCCGGGAACTGAAAAACGTGATCGAGCGTGCGGTCATTCTGTCGCAGGGCAAGGTGCTGCGACTTGACCTGTCGATGCCAGGCCTGGAATCAGAGGGGGGCGAATCCGCAGCGCACGAGCCGGAAACAGCAGTTGTCATGACCGAACAACAAATAAAGGAACTGCAGAAAACGAACATTATCAAGGCACTGAAACTGTCGGGCTGGCGCGTCTCCGGCAAGGGCGGCGCCGCCGAATTGCTCGGTGTGCGCCCGACCACTTTGGCCGACCGGCTGCGCACGTACAAGATCAAGCGGCCGGCACAGTCGCAATGACGGCCCCGAGTACAACGTGAAGCGCGACGTCGTCAACAGAATAGCGATCACCGCGGTTTTTCTGGCACTGGTCTATGGCCTTTACCTGCTGCCATTCGCGGACTGGATCGAGTGGGTCGTCGGCTGGGTGCAGCATCATCCTGTTATCGGCCCGGTCGCCTATATCGGGATCGTCGTGATCGCGACCGTGTTGTTTGTTCCCGGATCCGTTTCAATGATGATCGCCGGTTACCTGTTTGGCCTGATGTCCGGCATTGCGGTTGCCGCCATCGGCGTTGCCGCCGGCGCGCAGTGCGCGTTCCTGGTGGGGCGCAAGGGCGCCCGGCACTGGGTGGAAAGCCGGGTGGCGGGCAATCCACGACTGCAGGCAATCGAAAAAGGACTGCACGAAGAGGCGTTCCTGATCGTCGTCTTGACGCGGTTGTCACTCGTTATCCCGTTTAACGTGCTGAACTACGCGTACGGCATTACCTCGGTGCGACCGGGAGTTCACCTGTGGGCGACGACTCTCGGCATGCTGCCGGCCGTCGCTCTATACGTGTATCTGGGCACCCTGGCGCGCGATCTCGGTCAGATCCTGTCAGGTGAGGCGACGCCTTCCGAGCTGGGTTACTGGATCGCGGCCGCCGGAATCAGCGCGATCGTCATTCTGACCTGGGCCATTCACCGCGCAGCAAGTCGAGCGCTACGACGTCATTTACAGCCACTGGATGCAACGAATGCAGAGTAATTTCGCCACGGCAGAACCATGCATTTAGGCACTCGGGTGTTAATCATGTTGCTGTGCTTGCAGGCTGCGAGCGCGGCCGTCGCAGATGACAACGAGCTGCCCGCAAGTGTTCGCAGCGTCTTGCAGGTTCGGGACTTGCCGGACGATTCACTGAGTATTTACGTCGAGGATCTGCAGACCGGTGAGGTGCTGTTGCGGTGGCGGGATGACGAGCCGCGCAACCCGGCGTCGACCGTCAAGCTGCTTACCACGCTGGTAGCGCTCGACACGCTGGGTCCTGCCTACCGCTGGAAAACCGACGTGTATGCGAACGGCGAGATTGTCGACGACAAGCTCGAAGGCGACTTGCTGTTGAAAGGATACGGCGATCCGTTCCTGGTGACCGAACGCGTGTGGCAGTTGCTGCGCAATATTCGTCAGGCCGGTATTCGCGAAATTACGGGCGACCTGCTGATCGATGACAGTTACTTCGCCGTTGGCGACTACGATCCGGCGGCTTTCGATCGTCAGCCGTTGCGCGCCTATAACGTCGCACCCAACGCGCTGTTAATGAACTTCAAGGTTGTGCGTTACTGGTTCGAACCGGACGAGGAGGCTGACGCGGTCAACGTGATGGTAGAGCCGCCACTCGATAATCTGCAGGTTGACAACCGGTTGCGCTTGCGTAACGGCAGCTGCCGCGGCTACCAGCGCGGCATTACGATCACGAGTAATGGCGCGGTCGATAAAGTCACGTTCTCCGGCCAGTTCCCGAGAGGCTGCAAACGTTACGCCATGGATCGCACGGCGCTGTCGCATAACGCGTTCGTTTATGGCCTGTTCAAGACGCTGTGGCGTGAATCGGGCGGCGATTTCAACGGGGGCTGGGGCAACGCCGTTGCGGATGCCGAGGCAGAACCGCTACTGTCATTTGATTCACTGCCGCTGCGCGACATGATTGCGCGCGTGAACAAGCACAGCAACAACGTCATGGCGCGGCAGCTGCTCTATACGCTGTCGGCTGAAGTCAGCGGCAGCCCCGGTACCGAAGAAGGCGGGCGCAAGGTCATTGCGGACTGGCTGACGAAGAACAAGCTGGCGTCCTCTGCCCTGGCTATCACGAACGGGGCCGGGCTTTCCCGAGAAGCACGCATAACCGCGAGTGACATGGGCGCGCTGCTGCGCTTTGCCTGGCGTCAGCCGTACATGCCCGAATACGTTGCGTCGCTGTCACTCTCCGGTCTGGACGGCACCCTGTCGCGGCGATTTCGCCAGACCGACCTGATCGGCCAGGCGCACCTCAAGACCGGTTCGATGGATGACGTAACGGCGATTGCGGGGTACCTGCAGTCACGATCCGGGCGGCGTTTTGCGCTGGTGGCGTTGCAGAACCACGCCGGCGTGCATCGCGGACCGGGTGAAGAGGTTCAGGAAGCCTTGTTGCGCTGGCTTTATGATAGATGAGTCGCCGGCAAAATCAGGCGCATGGTGTACACTCGCTTCGGACAAATGGAGGGCGACAATGCGCTTGGCACTCGTAAATCTGACCGTGGTAATTCTGACGTTGCTGCCACTGGCGGCGGTGGCTGAAACGGCTTACGTAACCGATAACCTGCGACTGGGTCTTCACCAGTCAGAGAACACCAGCGACCGGGCATTTCGTATGCTCGACAGCGGCCAGGCGCTCGAGGTTCTTTATCGTGACGGCAACTATGCCAACGTGCAGCTGCCCGATGGCATGCAGGGTTTCGTTAAAGCGGCCTACCTCGTCAGCGACAAACCGGCGCGACTGATCGTGGCCGAAACTATCGCCGAGCGCGATGCACTGCGTGACGAACTCAACGCGACCAAAGAGGCGCTGGCAGAACCGGCTGCGGCGATTGCCGCCCTCGAGAGCCAGAGAGACGAGCTCAGCACGAGCCTTGCGAATGCGCAGTCGCAGGTGGCTGACCTGCAGGAGCAGAATGAAAGTCTGAGTGGTCTACAAGAGCGCTACAAGGGAAGTCTGCCCCTTAGCTGGGTGGCGGTGGCACTGGCCGTCGTATTGGTCGCCGGTTTCCTGCTGGGCAACT
>JBATID010000203.1:0-2078 GCA_049667545.1 Woeseiaceae bacterium | reverse complement strand
TGGCGGGCGCATCGTGGCGGCTGTCTGGTTCCCGCCGCGCGGGCGAGATTCTGCTGCGGGCGCTAGCGAGCGACGATGAGCAGAATCGCATGCTGGCGGGCATGTCCCTGGTTAAAGCAGGGCGGCGCTCGCTGCGCTTGATCGAGAAAACGGTCAATGACGACAAGGGGTCTGTCCCCTTGATCCGTTTGTTGCCCGACATTGGTGGCGAAGATGCCCGCGACCTGCTGGAAAGGATCGCTGCTCGCAATTCCGGTGACATGGCGAAAGCGGCTGACGAGTGCATCGATTTGCTGGATCGAATCAAGGCGCTGTAAGGTGAGAGGATACGCAGATGCCGGACACGAAATTCAAATATCAACCATGGAGTGCCAATGACTATTGACCTGGTGATCAAGCCCAAACCGAAGGATCTCGGCGAGTTCACCGTTCGTCGGGTACTGCCGTCGCCGGGGCACAGAAAGGTCGGACCTTTCGTATTTTTCGATCACATGGGCCCGGCCGAGTTTCCACCGGGCAAAGGAGTTGCCGTACGGCCGCACCCGCACATCGGTCTCGCAACGATCACCTACCTTTTCGAGGGCGAAATCATCCACCGTGACAGCCTGGGCTACGTGCAGCCGATCCAGGCCGGTGCTGTCAATCTGATGACGGCCGGACGCGGCATCGTGCATTCCGAACGAGCCGGCGAGGATCTGGCAACCACGTCGCGACTGCACGGCATCCAGTCGTGGATGGCGCTTCCGGAAGAGCACGAGGAATGTGAGCCGGCGTTCGTGCATTACCCGGCTGCGGACCTGCCGGGCTTCGAACTGGATGGTGTTGACGTGTGCGTCATCATCGGCGCGGCGCATGGCTTTGAATCACCGGTGCAAGTCCTGGCGCCAATGATCTACGTTGAGTACAAAATGCCGAGGGGGAGCACCATTTTGCTACCCGATGCTTACGACGAACGCGCTGTCTATATTGTCGCTGGTCAGGTGGAAGTCGGGGAAGTGACGCTCGATGGCGGCCTGATGGCGGTCGTTGGCACAGGTGAGCTGGCACACGTCAACGCGCTGGAAGACAGCCATATCCTGCTTATCGGTGGTGCCGCGATGAGTGATCGCACCGTCTGGTGGAATTTCGTGTCGAGCTCGAAAGAGCGTCTCGAGCAGGCCAAGCTCGACTGGCAAAACAAACGCTTCGGCGACGTTCCGGACGACGACGAGTTTATTCCGCTGCCGAAGTAATACCTAGCTCATTGCGTTGGCGAGATTCCCGCCCGCCGAGCCAGAAGACTGTTGTGGCAATCGCCGTGGCCGCGTCGTGAACGCCATGATGATCGCGCCCAGCAGACAGACACAACCGGCAATGATGAACGGTGCCATCCACACCGCCGGCTGATCTGCGCCTTGCGCCGCATCCTTGAAATACCCAGCCAGCAGCGGTCCTGCGAGACCGGCGACGCCGTACGCCGTGAACATCCAGCCGTAATTGCTGCCGACGTTCTTGTTGCCGAAGTAGTCCGCGGTGATCGCCGGGAACAGAGCGAAACTGCCGCCGTAATTGAAGCCGATCAGCGCCGCTGCGACGATAAATCCATACACGTGGCCGAAGCTGATGAGTACGTGGTAGGTCGCCAGCATGGTGATGCCCTGCAGGAACGACATAACTGTGATCGTTGTCTTGCGACCGATCCTGTCGGATACGCTGCCCCACGCGATACGGCCCAGGCCGTTGAAGATCGCGTACCAGGCCATGGCGGTGCCGGTGATTGCGCCGGCGCCCGCGATTCCGTGATACTCGAGTGCATCAATGCCGAAGAGCTTGATGCAGTAAATAACCATCAAACCCGATATACCGGCAAACATGAAGACCGCCCACAGCATGTAGAACTGCGGCGTGCGCAGCATGTCGCGCGCTCCGAATTCCACGGCGCCCGCGTGGTCGTTGTGTTCCGTCACTGGCGGCTTCCAGCCTGCGGGCACGTAGCCCTCGGGTGGATTGACCATGACAATGCTGCCCAGCAATACCAGCGCTGCCAATGCGAACCCGTAAATAACGAATACGCTCTGCACGCCCGGCAGGTCGAACAC
>JBATID010000202.1:0-5490 GCA_049667545.1 Woeseiaceae bacterium | reverse complement strand
ACCGACGACGACAAAACGTCGGCCGTACATTTTCTGCGCTTCGAGTTCCCGTCCGAACAGGCTGCGGCGCTGAAGTCGGGAGCGCCGTTCATTGCCGGTATCGATCACGACAACTACCGCGTTGAGGTCAGCCCGGTCCCCGACAATATCCGTGCATCGCTGCAGCTTGACCTCGACTAGTCGCAGTTTCTTTGTGCTTGCACGATTATTCTGAGTGCAGCGTTCGGGCATTCAGGCTAGAATTCCGCCGGGCATTCTTCTGGCTATCTGATTGATGAGCAAACAATACGGCGCTGCGGACATCGAGGTCCTCAGCGGACTCGAACCTGTGCGGCGCAGGCCGGGCATGTACACCGACACATCGAGGCCTAACCACCTCGCGCACGAGGTTGTCGATAATAGTATTGATGAGGCGCTCGCGGGCTACTGCAAGAAGATCGATGTCACGATCTACAAGGACGGCTCGGTAGAGGTGACGGATGACGGTCGCGGCATGCCCGTTGACAAACACCCAAAAGAAAAAATTCCCGGCGTCGAGCTGATACTCACGCGACTGCACGCCGGCGGCAAATTTTCCAACAAGAACTACCAGTACGCGGGCGGCCTGCACGGCGTCGGCGTATCCGTGGTCAATGCCTTGTCGAAGAATCTGGAGGTGTGGATTCGACGCGACGGCAAGGAATACAACATGAGCTTCGCCGGCGGCGAGAAGCGCGGCAAGCTGGAAGTCGTCGGCAAAGTAGGTAAGGCAAATACCGGGACAACTATTCGCTTCTGGCCTGACGAAAAGTATTTTGACTCGGCGAAATTTTCTGTCAAAAGCTTAAAGCATGCCCTGCGCGCCAAGGCAGTACTTTGTCCCGGTCTCAAAGTACGGCTGAACGTCGAGAAGCCGCAGGAAAAGATTGAATGGTGTTACACGGGCGGCCTCGAAGAGTACCTGCTCGAGGAGATTGGCGGCGGCGAGACTCTGCCAGCGGAGCCTTTCTCCGGTGCTGTCCAGGGTAACACTGAGGCGCTCGACTGGGCGCTGGTCTGGACGACCGACGGCGGGGCCAGCGTCACGGAAAGTTACGTCAACCTGATTCCGACGCCACAGGGTGGTACGCACGTCAACGGGCTGCGAACCGGATTGACCAACGCTTTGCGCGAATTCTGTGACTTCAGGAATCTGCTGCCGCGTGGCATCAATATTTCGCCCGAGGACGTCTGGGACAGCCTGAGTTTTGTGTTGAGCACAAAGCTCGAGGATCCCCAGTTCTCCGGGCAGACGAAAGAGCGCTTGTCGTCGCGGGAGTCCGCGGCATTTGTCGCCGGCGTCATCAAGGACAACTTTTCCCTGTGGCTGAACCAGCACCCGGAAACCGGTGATCTGATTGCACAGCTGGCGATCACCAAAGCGCAAAAGCGCCTGAAGTCCGCCAGGAAAGTGGTGCGCAAGAAAATCGTCTCGGGCCCCGCCTTGCCCGGCAAGCTCGCCGACTGCACATCGCAGGAGCCAGAGCTCTGCGAGTTGTTCCTGGTCGAAGGTGATTCCGCCGGCGGCTCGGCCAAGCAAGCGCGCGATCGCAATACGCAGGCGATCATGCCGCTACGTGGCAAAATTCTGAATACCTGGGAGGTTGAGACCAACGAAATCCTCGCTTCGCAGGAGGTGCATGATATTTCCGTTGCGCTGGGTGTTGACCCGGGTAGCGACGATATCCGTGGTTTGCGCTATCACAAAGTCTGCATACTGGCGGATGCCGATTCTGACGGACTGCACATTGCGACCCTCCTGTGTGCGCTGTTCTTGCGACACTTCCGTGAGCTCGTTCTCGCCGGGCATATCTATGTTGCAATGCCGCCCTTGTATCGCATCGACGTCGGCAAGGAAGTGTTTTATGCCCTCGATGAGGGCGAGCGCAAAGGCATTCTCGATCGCATCGAAGCCGAGAAAAAAACCGCCAAGGTCATGGTTACCCGATTCAAAGGCCTTGGCGAGATGGACCCAGAGCAACTCCGCGAAACCACCATGTACCGTGACACGCGCCGCCTCGTGCAGCTGACCGTCAGCGGCCACGACAAGACTGACCAGATGATGGATATGCTGCTTGCGAAGAAGCGCGCGAAAGATCGTCGCGCCTGGCTCGAAACCAAGGGCAATCTCGCCGAGGTATGAGTGACATGCAAAACACCCTGAATCTCGAGGGCGTCGAACAGCAGCCGCTGAAGGACTACACCGAACAGGCGTATCTCGACTACTCGATGTACGTCATTCTCGACCGCGCATTGCCGCAGATCGGCGATGGCCTGAAGCCGGTGCAACGCCGCATCATTTATGCGATGAGCGAGCTTGGCCTGTCGGCTGGTTCGAAGCCGAAGAAATCGGCGCGCACGGTCGGTGACGTCATTGGCAAGTTTCATCCGCACGGTGACTCCGCCTGTTACGAGGCGATGGTGCTGATGGCACAGAATTTTTCCTACCGCTACCCGATCGTCATCGGACAAGGGAACTGGGGCTCAACCGATGACCCGAAGTCCTTTGCGGCAATGCGCTACACGGAATCACGACTCGCGCCGTACGCCAAGAGCCTGTTGCAGGAACTCGGCCAGGGCACGGTTGACTGGATTCCGAATTTCGATGGCACGCTGAAGGAGCCGGTCGTGCTGCCGGCGCGCCTGCCAAACCTGCTGCTGAACGGTACTACCGGTATTGCCGTTGGCATGTCAACGGATGTGCCGCCGCACAATCTGAGCGAGGTCGCGAGTGCGCTCGTACACCTGATCGACAACCCGAAGGCGACAGTCACGCAGCTGATGAAGTACGTCAAGGGCCCGGATTTTCCGACCGGCGGCGAGCTCGTGTCGTCACCGCAGGAAATCAAGGAAATTTATACGACCGGCGGTGGCACGCTGCGATTGCGGGCCGCCTACAAACTGGAGGGCGGCGACATTATCGTTACCTCTTTGCCGCATCAGATTTCGGGCGCGAAGGTGCAGGAGCAGATCGCGGCGCAGATGCGCAACAAGAAGCTGCCGCAAGTGGACGACTTGCGCGATGAGTCCGATCATGAAGATCCAACGCGCCTCGTGATCAGCAAGAAGCGGGGCGTCGATGTCGAACAGCTGATGTCGCATCTCTTTGCAACAACGTCGCTCGAGCGCACTTTGCGCGTCAATATGAACATCATTGCGCTCGACGGCCGGCCGCGCGTGTTCAATCTCGTGGAGTTCCTGCAGGAGTGGCTGAAGTTCCGCAGGGATACGGTCCGGAACCGTCTCGGGTATCGCCTGCAGATCGTTAACGACCGGCTGCATGTTCTCGATGGTCTGCTCATTGCCTATCTGAGTATTGACGAAGTCATCAAGATCATTCGCGAGGAAGACAAGCCAAAGCCGGTGCTGATGAAGCGTTTCAGGCTCAGTGACATTCAGGCCGAAGCGATCCTCAATCTGCGCTTAAGAAATCTCGCAAAGCTCGAGGAGATGAAAATCAGGGGCGAGCAGGATGCGCTGCGCGACGAACGAGACCTGCTGGACAAGACGCTGAAAAGTGCCGCGCGACTGAAGACGCTTATAAAGAAAGAGATTCTGGAAGATGCCGAGGCTTATGGCGACGAACGCCGCACTGAGATTGTCGATCGTGACGCGGCGCAGGCGTTCAATGAAACGCAGCTGGTTGCCAGCGAGCCGGTAACGGTCGTGCTGTCAAAGGCAGGTTACGCGCGGGCGGCCAGGGGGCACGACATCGACCCGGCAACGCTGAGCTATCGGTCGGGCGACGGGTATCTTGCCGACGCGCAGGGGCGCAGTAACCAGCTGGCCATGTTCATCGATAGTACCGGGCGGGTCTACAGCGTGCTGGCAGGCACACTGCCGTCTGCGCGCGGGCAGGGCGAGCCCCTGTCGAGCCGTTTCAAGCCACCCGATGGTGCTGCGTTCTGCGGCGCGATGATTGGTGATGAGAAGCAAAAATACCTGGTGGCGAGCGATGCGGGCTACGGCTTTATCACGTCGTTGGGCGATCTGGTAACGCGGAACAAAGCCGGTAAGGCCGTGCTGCGCGTGTCCGCCACCGGCAGAGCCGTCGTCCCGGCGCCGGTGCCGGCCGGCGAGGAGTGCCTGATCGCCGGCGTCAGCTCGATCGGACGCCTGCTGCTGTTTGAAATGGAGGAGCTGCCCGAACTCGCCAAAGGCAAGGGCAACAAGATCATCAACATCCCGACGAAGAAATACCAGGCTGGCGAGGAGCAGATGGTCGCCGTCGCCGTCGTGCCGGAAGACGGCAGGCTGGAGGTCTTCAGCGGCGCGCGCAAGATGACCATCAAGTGGGACGATCTCGATGATTACTACGGTGATCGCGCGCTGCGCGGCAGCCTGCTGCCGCAGGGTTGGCGCAAAGTCGAGCGGCTGCTTGGCGTCAAATAGCCGGCGCGGCTAGCCGGCCTTCTTGCTTTTCGCTACAGGTCGGGCCGGCATTTTTCGCGTCTTGTCTTCATCGACGGTCGGCATATCCACCGTTTTTTCGTCGTCCGAAAGATGTATCGTAAACTCGTCGTCGAAGCTCACGTCCTCATCGCCCTCATCGAGGACGATCACTTCGCCAGTGTCCGCTTCCAGCTGTGTCCTGACATCGTCGTCCGCGACTTCGGCGCGTGCCATCGCTATTGTCTCATCATCATCGAAGCCGGCACCGTCACTTTCCGCCTGGCCGTTGTCGACCCCCATTTCGCCAGCGAGTATCAGCGCCGCTTGGGTGACATCCATGTTTCTCGCTTGTATTGCGGTCTTTTCGTTTTCGTAATCCTGTTCGAGAATCGTCAGGTCAATCGTTGACTCCGCCGTCACCTCGTCGTCTGCCTCGATGCCGGCCATGGTTTCCGTCGGTGCGTTCATCTCGATGGCTTCGAGGTTCGATTGCGTAGCATCCTCGGCCCGCGGCATCTTGGTTGCATCCAGAATGACGGACATGTCAAAGTCTTCCGGGCCGGGATAATCGTCACTTTCCGGGAGTATTTCGCTCTCCAGGATGGTCGAATCGGCGGACAGTGTTGCCGAACGAAGGTCATCATCGTCCAGCACTGCTGCGAGTTCAGCCGAAAACGGCAATTCGATGTCGACTTCGGTTGGTGAGGGGAAGCCAACGTCTTTTGCCATATCGACTTCTGAGGTGCGGTTTAACCCGGTGCCCATCACCAAATCGGCGTCCAGTGCCGGGTTCTCTGCCGTCGGCGTGTCATCGTCAAGGTTGTAGTCCACATCATCGCGAAACCAGAGCGCGGGCCTGGGCGGCGCTTCGCGTATCGGCAATTCGGAATCCAGCGCAACCGACGCCGATCCGAAACGTCCGCGCAGGCTGCGACCGAAAAGCAAGAGTGCGAGGATAATGGCAACACCGCTGCCGGCAAGCCACAACATCCAGGAGGAGGTTGCCTGCTCGACGCGCTGTTGCGCCACGGCCGTCGTCACGTTGGGCGAGGTCGAAATCGTTTCCGGGCCGACCAGCGA
>JBATID010000201.1:0-5749 GCA_049667545.1 Woeseiaceae bacterium | reverse complement strand
CAACATCGGTGCTGTGCACGTACTCGTGATCTCTGCGTACCTTCATCTAACGGTTCCGCCCCATCATCTCAAGGCATTCGCGCTGCGATGGCAGGGCCGTGCCACCACCGTAAGTCGCGCAGATCATCGCCGGCAACGTGACCGACCAGTAGAAGTCGCCGTTGTCGAGCAGCTCGCCGTAAAGTATGCCCGCATGGGATTCGGCGACGTTAGCCGCGTCCTGGCCGGTGGCGATAAACATCGCCGCGATCCCGTTCGCGGAGTGCGCACCGGCGTAGGCTGCGCCGGCCAGCATCGTGCCGACATCCGCAATCTGCCTGAAGCGATACAACCACTCGGTCTCGATGCGTAACAGCTTCCTCGCTACATCGCGATTGAGAACGAACTCGGCGATGACGCGTTTACCGCGCGTCTGAATCGTGTTCATCATCGAGTGCTTCTTGTCCGTGTCGATGTTGCCGGACAGGATGAAGCGCGGCTTCAACGGGTGGTTCGCCCTTATCCATTCGCAGGCGAAGAGCGTTGCTTTGCCGGTCATGTTCTGGCCAGCGGCATCGCCGGTCGTGTAGCAGAACCGCGTGTACAGCATGTTCCCGACGGGGTACTGCTCGATCTCCGTCAGCCTGCCCGTGCGCGAGGAGGTTTTGACAACGCCGCGGATCGCGTCGATGTGCTCGTTGACCCACTTGCCGAACTCGCGCGCCTCGAGCGCGTTGTCGAACAGGAAGACCGGCGCCCTCTGCATCGAGTGCTTGGTGACGGTCGCCCTGGCCCCACCGCATTCGCTGATGACGCGCATACCGCGACTGTAGCTCGCGACCAGGGTGCCCTCGGTAGTCGCCATCGGGATGTAGAATTCGCCCCTGGCGTTCTCGCCGACCATCTTCAGCGGCCCGGCGATGCCGATCGGCACCTGCGCGGTGCCAACGAAATTCTCGATATTGCCGCGCAACAACGCCGGGTCGACCGTGTAGCTCGACACGGTATCCAGCTCGGCACCTGTCTGCGCTTTAATAAACGCGGCCCGCTGCGAGGCCATCTCGCGCGAATAATCGTTTTCCTTGTCGCGGGGTATTCGGTCAGATTTCGACATGATCTTCTCCGATAAAGTAGGTAGCGGCTTACACTATTTCCTCGAGCTCGCTTAGCGATTCTTCCAGGTAGTCGATGAGCCGCTGGACATGCGGCACCGTACGTCGGCACGCAATGATGCCGAAGTCGAGGTTGCCGTTGTAACTGACGAACGTGATGTTCAGTGCGAAGCCGTGAAAGACCGCAGAAACAGGGTAAGAGCCCAGCAACGGCGCACCATTCCAATAGAGCTGCTCTTTCGGGCCCGGCACATTCGAGATAACCGTGCTGACCGGCGGGAACCAGTCCGCGATACCCATCATGCTGGCAACAAACAGCGGTGTCTGCATCAGGGTTGCATACAGGCTGTCTTCCCGCGAGGTGAGCTCGCTTAGCATTTCCTTGCCGGCACGCGTCGACTCCACGATCGCGTCCAGGCGCTCGGCCGGGTCTGCGTGGCGCGTACCCAGGTCGGCGATGATGTAACTGATGGCGACCGCCGAATCGAAGTCATTTTTTTCCCGGACCGAGACGGGTACCAATGCGCGCAGTGAATGCTCGGGAAGCTCACCCAGATCCCCAAGGTAGCGCCGCAACGCTCCCGAACACATTGCCAGAACGACGTCATTGATGGTTACATGCGCCGCCTTGCTGACGGCCCGTACACGATCGATGCTCCATGACTGGGCAACGAATCGCCGCGAGCTGGAGACCTGGGTATTTAAGATAGTGTGCGGAACGTGCCGCCAGGGTACCGCCAGGCCGCCGCCGAAACCCAGCCAGGTCGCCGCATAGCTCTTGATCACTCCCAGCAAATGCGCCGATGTATCAAACTGTGCCTTCAAGAATTCGGCCATCGCTTTGAGTTCAAACTCGCTCGGTGCGAGTCCGGTGGCCCGGGTGTATCCATGCTCCGCCTTGTATCTCTCATGCGCTTCGAGCGACAGCGGTGACAGATTAATTTTCGCCTTGGGGTCCGGCGAACAGCTTCCCTCGGTTAGCCGCGCACCGCCAACACCATCGATCGCCGCATGATGCATCTTGGTGTAAATGGCGAACTCGCGATTTTGCAGACCCTCGATCAGGCGCACTTCCCAGAGAGGGCGGCTGCGATCGAGCAATGCGGAGTGGAGCCGCGATACCAGCGAGAACAGCTCGCGATAGCGTCCCGGCTGCGGCAATGCAGAGTGATGTACGTGATAGTCGAGGTCCAGCTCCGGGTCGTGCTCCCAGTAAAGCGGGCCGAAGCGCCCCAGCACGCCGTGGGTCACACGGTGCGCAAAGGGTTTGCGAAGCTCGGTGGTCGAACGGTAGCACTCGCCAAGTCGGGCCATGAACTTAGCCTCGTGTACGCGCGCGGGGAACTTGAACAAACTCAGGCCGGCCACGTGCATGGGCGCTTCGCGGGTTTCCAGGTGCAGGAACCCGGAGTCCAGGAGATCGATTCTGTCCACGCCTAAATACTACCGGAATACGCAGGCGAATTAGCGTGCCATGCATAGGTAATTTCATCAGCCTGGCAACGACTGCCCGCGATCTCTAGGTGGATGGGCCCTCGAGAAGTGCCTGTCGCGTGAGGCTGACGATGAGCTCGACTTCCTTTTCGCCGATGTTGAACACCGGCGTGTACCGCAGTGAGTGCTTACCACCGTGGATGACGGCCAGGCCGATACGCCGGAGATAATCCTCGGTGCTGTCGGATCCAGAAACCTTGTGGCGCTCATCAAGTTCGCTGCTCAGCAGCAACCCGGTGCCCTGAACGCTGACGAGCGCACCATCGGTGTCGCCTGTAAGTGCGGCGAGCTTTGCTACCAGCTCGCGTCCGCGTACACGAATGTTCTCCCGCAATTCATCGGTCAACATGTCGAGTACCGCAGTGCCGATATTCATCGCACGGGGATTTGCCGTCATCGTATTTCCGTACAGGCCGCACTGGTACGCACGGGCACAGGTATCCGAGAGCGCCAGCACTGACAACGGATACTGTCCGGCATTCAGTGCCTTCGAGTAACTTTCCATGTCAGGGGCGTCGAGGGTGCTGAAGCCCGGGTAATCGACGATCGACAGCACGCCGTGCGCACGTAACCCCGCCTGGATCGAATCGACCACCAGCATCGTGCCGTGCTCACGCGTCAGCTCACGCGCACGCTGGTAAAACGCGGGTTCAATTGCGAGACCGGGGTTGCCCTCGCCCATGACTGGCTCCATGAAGAGCGCCTCAATAAAAACGCCCTCAGCATCGGCATCAGCAAATATCGCTTCGAGCGACTCGATATCGTTCGGCTTGACGATCAGCAGATATTCACTCTCCCGAAAAGTTGCAAGATGCTCTTCGTACTTCGCACGCGACGAATCCGAGAAATGTGCCGGTCGATCGGTACGACCATGAAAACTTCCCTGCAGCGTCAGCCCGCGTATCTTGCAACCCTCGTATCGGCCGCCCGGATCCGTCAGTTTGCGGGTGTTAACGTCGGCCAGGCGGGAAGCGACCGTCATCGCCTCCGAACCACTGTTCATGCAGATGAACGTCGCGAATGGAAACCCTTCCGATCGCGTATGGCCTATCTCCCGTTGCAGACGCTTTACAAAGTCGCGCTGGCTTATGCTCGGCGTCATGATATTGGCCATTACCTGCGGCTCGCTCATTGCAGCGAGTACGGCCGGTGGCGAGTGGCCGAACCCCAACATTCCGTAGCCGCCGCAGTCGTAGATAACCGCGCCCTTCGACGTAATGATCCAGGGTCCCGCCGCGGCAACCGCAACATAGGGGCTGACGCCATCCGTTGCATAGAAGTTAGTCAGGCCCTTTTGCGCCTGGAGAATTTGCTCGTTCTCGTCGAGGACCAGGAATTCGGGATGCGACTCTCGCAACCCGGAGAATGCGTCGTAGCCACGATTGATGGCCATCGCGAGATCGGCACGCTCCTCCAGGAAGTCCAGGACGATCTCGTCGGTGAGTCCGCGAGTAATTGCGGCACCGCCATGGTGCCGCATTTCCTGCAGGCGACTTAGAGCCGCCTGTGGGCTCATTACGTTAGTGACTTCTACATCCATAAATGCACCTGTAACAACAACCGGCACAATACCAGCCAGAAAAGGGGTCAGATTACATTTCTCCTGGCACTCTGACCCCGCGATCGCTCATATGCTTCGTGGGTTTCGAGGTGCGGGAACCCCGAGTCCAGCAGATCGACTCTGTCCACGCCTGAATTCTACCGAAATACGCAGTCACAGACTTGCCCACCTTCGCCAGTATTTGCGACGATCGGACTCATGTTGCCACTGCACCGAAATTTCAGTCGAAAAACCATGGCCGAGCTGCTGCGGATCGCGCTGCCGATGGTGGTGTCGCAGGGCACCTTTGCCGTGATGATCTTTACCGATCGCTACTTCATGTCGCAGATCGATCCGATGCACATGGCGGCGGCGCTGGGTGGCGGCGTCGCGTCGTTCTTCTCGTTTTGTTTTTTCATCGGACTGATCGCCTACGCCAACGCGCTGACCGCGCAGTACCTGGGCGCGGGCGAGCCCGAGAAGTGCCCGAAAGTCGTCACCCAGGGCATGATCATGACGGTGATGAGCATCCCGTTCCTGACATTGATCACGTTCCTGGTCGCCGGCATTTTTGAGGGTATGGGTCATGATCCCGCGCAGGTCAAACTTGAGCGCACGTACTACCTGATCCTGATGTCCGGCGTACTGGTGACGCTGGCCAAAGTCTGTCTCTCATCGTACTTCGCCGGCATCGGTCGGACTCGCGTTGTTATGATCTGCGACCTGTTTGGCCTGGTCATCAACGTGCCGCTCTGCTACGCGATGGTGTTCGGCAAGCTGGGGTTTCCGGCGCTGGGGATCGTCGGTGCCGGTGTCTCTACGGTCGTCGCTACGGTGCTCGCGTTCCTGCTGTTTGTCGCGTTCTACTTTCACAGGAAGCACCGCGAGACATTCGCTGTGCTGCACTCGTTTGTCCTCGATACGAAAATCCTGCGGCGCTACTGGCGACTCGGTTTTCCATCCGGATTGGAGATGTTCCTGAATGTGGCGGCCTTCAACCTGTTTTTGCTCATGTTTCAGTCCTACGGCATTGCCGAGGGTGCCGCGGCCGCGATCGTGTTCAACTGGGACATTCTTTCCTTCATTCCGATGATCGGGCTGAACGTGGGAGTCATCAGCCTGATCGGCCGGTTCGTCGGCGCGCGCGACATGGCACGCGTAAACGAGGTCATGACCGCGGCGTTTGGCCTCGCACTCGGCTATTCCGCGGTACTCGCGATCATCTACATCACGTATCGATACCCTCTCGTCGAGGTCTTTGCGCCACCGAGCGGTGACTTTACGGCCATCCGGGAGCTGTCCGCGTTCATGATGATCGGCCTGTCCAGCTACGTGATGGCGGACGCGGTGATACTCGTGTCCGGCGGTGTCCTGCGCGGCGCCGGGGACACGCGCTGGCTGATGGTCGCCTCGGTGTCGCTGCACTGGGCGATGCTCGTCGCGCAGTTTTTCATCATTCGGGTGCTTGATTTCAGCCCCAGGGTGTCCTGGCTCGTATTTGCGGCAATGATTCTTGCCATCGCCCTGGTTTACGCGCTGCGTCTAAAGGGTGGACGCTGGCGTGACCCGGAAAGGCTGGAACGGGTAATGGCCGAGTAGCTGTACCTTTTTCACGAAAGCCGCC
>JBATID010000200.1:0-2522 GCA_049667545.1 Woeseiaceae bacterium | reverse complement strand
TGGGCCTCGCGACAATCATCGGCGGCATGTCGACGTCCATCGGCACCTCGACCAACCTGCTGGTTGTCGGCATCTCGCGCGACCTGGGGGTGCACGAATTCGGCATGTTTGAGTGGGTGCTGCCGGTAGCGGTTGTGGGCGGTGCCGGCCTGCTGTTCCTCTGGCTGGTTGCTCCTCGCCTGGTGCCTGACCGCACGCCGCCGATGGGGGATACGTCACCACGCATCTTCAATGCACAGTTGCATGTCAAGGAAGGCGGCTTTGCGGACGGCAAGTCGCTTTCTGAAGTGCTGGCCAAGGCCGGTGGCAACCTGCGTATTGACAAGATTCAGCGCACTGAGTCGCTGTTCCTCGCCAAGCTCCCATCGGTAATCCTGCTGCCCGGCGATCGGCTGTTCGTCAAGGACTCACCCGAGAACCTCAAACACTACGAACAGCTGCTGGGCGCCACGCTGTTCAATATTTCGGACAACGAGCATCCCATCGACGAGGAAACGCCGCTGCGAGCGGAGGGCCAGCAGCTGGCCGAAGTCGTCGTCACCCGCGGGTCGCCGTTGCACTTGCGCAGTCTTGCCGCCGCGCGGTTCAGCAGCAGTTACGGCTTGATGCCGCTGGCGCTGCATCGGGCCCGCGCGCCCAGCTCGCAGATTACGAGCGACCTCAACATGATTCGCCTGCGTGCCGGCGATGTGCTGCTGGTACAGGGCACCGGTGATGCGATCGCCAACCTGAAGGACAGCGGTTCGATGCTGGTGCTCGACGGTACGACCAGCCTGCCGAAAACCCACCACGCGAAGAGCGCCCTGGCGGTAATGGCCTTTGTCATCATAACCGCGGCGCTGGGCATCATGCCTATTTCTGTCAGCGCGCTGGTCGGCCTTGGCCTGATGCTCGCGACGCGTTCGCTGGGCTGGCAGGACGCGGCGAGCGCACTGTCGATTCCTGTTGTGATGATCATCGTCACCGCACTCGCGCTCGGCAAAGCGCTGCTCGGCACGGGCATGGCCGACTACGTCGCCGTCCTGTTTGTCAGCATGGCCCAGGGCCTGCCGCCACCCGTGATTCTGAGCGCCTTCATGTTGTTCATGACGATCGTTACCAATATCGTTTCCAATAACGCGGCAGCGGTAATCGGCACGCCGATTGCCATCAGCATTGCGCAGCAGCTGGGCGTGAGCACCGAGCCGTTTGTGCTCGCCGTATTGTTTGGCGCGAACATGAGTTTTGCGACGCCGTACGGGTACCAGACGAACCTGCTCGTCATGAGCGCCGGCGGATACAAGTTCAGTGATTTCCTCCGCGTGGGCATACCGCTTACCATAATTATGTGGGTCGGCTTCTCGCTGGTATTGCCGATGATGTATGACCTTTGAGCGCCGGAACTTGACGCTTGCCGGGCAGGCGGTAATACTGGCTCCCATGAATGCTCAGACAATCAATAACTGGTGGTGGCAAGCTGCACAAGAGGGGGTGGCTGGCTGACCTTTAGCTGAGCAACGAGTATTTCGAGGCCCGTCCCTGCCACACCAGCGACGGGTTTTTTTATGAGCAGGACAATTGCATGCAAGCACCGTTTGACATAGCGGCCGATCTCGATACACCGGTGTCGGCGTATTTGAAGCTCGCCGGGCTACAGCCGCGCTTTCTTCTCGAAAGTGTCGAGGGTGGCGAACGCCTGGCGCGCTACTCGTTTCTTGGCTTTGGCGATGCGGTTGAGGTACGCATGGATGCGGCGTCGCTGACAATAGCCGGGGAAGCGCAGGCGCGCCCCACCGATCAGCATCAGTACCTGGATGCACTGCGCGAGGCGCTGCGGCTTGCGCCGCGGCCGATGCCGGCCGATGACCTGCCGTTTGCAGGCGGACTCGTCGGCGTGTCGGGCTACGATGTGGTGCGCCTGTTCGAAAAGCTGCCGCAGAACACGACGCCACAGAGCGGCATCCCGGATGCGGCATTCGTGGCGCCTGCTTCGTTGCTGGTCTTCGATCACCTGACGCGCCGCGTTGCATTGCTGCACGACGGGCCCGAACAGGAACGCCAGCAGCTGCGCGCCGAAGTCATAGAGAAACTGCGAGGTCCGATTCCCCGGTCGACCACACAAGTCGAGGTCGGGCCGGCCGCGGCAACCATGAGTGAGGCTGAGTACTGTGATCGCGTCGAAGCCTGCAAGGAATACATTGCGGCGGGCGACATCTACCAGATTGTGCTGTCGGTGCTGTTTCGCGGCCGGACCAACGTGCCGCCGTTCGAGGTATATCGCGCCCTGCGCCTGCTGAATCCGTCGCCTTACATGTTCTATTTCGATTTCGGTGACCTGCAGGTCGTCGGCTCCTCCCCGGAGGCCCTGGTCAAACTGCACGATCGCAGCGCGTCGCTGCGCCCCATCGCCGGCACGTTGCCGCGCGGCGCAACGCGTGACGCAGACCTGGCCAATGAGGCCCGGTTGCTGGCCGACCCGAAAGAAGCGGCAGAGCATGTCATGCTGGTCGACCTGGCGCGTAATGACCTCGGTCGCGTCGCAA
>JBATID010000199.1:0-4157 GCA_049667545.1 Woeseiaceae bacterium | reverse complement strand
CCTCGTCTTGTTGCCGCACCGTGTCGACTGCCAGCAGCAAGCGCCGCTGCAACATCGCGCGATCGTCAAGGAAAGGCTGCATCAACGCACTATTCTCTTCTACGCTGCTGCCGCGCACGCCCTTGCCGTACAGGTCGAGCGCGAACGCCACGTACCCGAGCTCGGCGAGTCTGCGTGCCTTGCCCTCCTCATAGTCGCTGCGACCACTCCACGCATGCGAGACGAGTACCCCCGGTCGGGGACCACTGATCTCATCATCCCAAACCAGCATGCCTTCGAGAACCGACTCTGCGTCGCTGTATTCAACCAGCCTTGTTTGAATGCTCATCGCGGACCCCCTGTGAATGCACTACTGCCCGCTAGCGCCGACGGACGACGAAGACCTCGTACCTGCCCTTCGGGCCGATGTACCAGGACGACACGGTGCTCGTAATGCTGACAATAATGGCGCCGAACAGCGCAGACCAAAATCCGGCTACTGCGAAATTATCGAGAAACGCCGCCACGAGACCGAACATCCCCGCGTTCAAAACCAGCAGGAACAGCCCGAGCGTGAGGATCGTCAGTGGGAGCGTGAGGACAATCGCTATTGGCCTGACAATGGCATTGACCAGGCCCATCAGCAGTCCGGCGAGGATGAAAGTGCCTGCGCCGCTAATTGTGACCCCGGGTACTGCCTTCGATGCCAGGAACAATCCCAGAATCGCAATCAGCGTGCGTAAGAAAATACCCTGCATGGCCGTATTATGAATTCTCGCCGCGCAGATAAAAAGCCCGCCGCCTGCTACAACGTCAGTCGTGACCTGCAATCGCGGGTCGTGCGTGCGGCCCCATGGCGTGCAGCTGCACGTTCCCGATGGCCCGCTC
This sequence comes from Woeseiaceae bacterium, assembly GCA_049667545.1. GTDB lineage: Bacteria > Pseudomonadota > Gammaproteobacteria > Steroidobacterales > Woeseiaceae > UBA1847. The sequence goes on along the minus strand of JBATID010000199.1, from coordinate 3,290 downwards.
GTTGAAAGCACCCTCGCAATAGCACAGGTAGAATTCCCACATGCGTATGAATTCATTAGAAAAACCCTGGTCGCGAACATCCTGCAGCCGGGCGAAGAACCGGCGCCGCCAGTGGTTAAGCGTCAGCGCGTAATGCAAGCCAATATCTTCAATATCGATGATTCTCATCGACGTTTTCCGGGTCATCGAATTCGCCATGGCCGTAACGGACGGCAGAAACCCGCCCGGAAAAACGTATCGCTTGATGAAGTCGACACTTTTTCTGGCCGAATCATAACGTTGATCCGAAATCGTGATGGCCTGCAGGAGCATTTCACCGTGTGGATGCAGCAGCGACGCACATTTGTGGAAAAACGTATCAAGAAATTCGTGCCCAACCGCCTCGATCATCTCGATGGAAACGAGTTTGTCGAACTTCCCGCCGAGATCCCGGTAATCGTGCTGCAGTAGCGTAATGCGATCAGACAGGCCCTCCGCTTCGATGCGCGCCTGTGCGTAGTTATGCTGCTCATTCGAGATGGTCGTCGTGGTGACATGACACCCGTAATTTTTCGCAGCGTGGATCGCAAAGCCACCCCAGCCTGTGCCTATTTCTACGACGCTATCCGACGCGCTCAGCCTGAGTTTTTGGCAAATGCGATCGAGCTTGGCCACCGCAGCCTCCTCCAGCGGCATGTCCGGTGCAGCAAAATAGGCACTCGAATACATCATCTGCTTGTCGAGCCAGAGCCGATAAAAATCGTTGCCAAGATCGTAATGCGCCGCAATATTGCGACGGCTACCGCGACGTGTGTTCTTGTTCATCCAGTGGAAGAGCCTGGCGAGCGGGCGCGTAAAACGTGCAGTTCCCGAGTCGATGTCATCCAGGACCTCGCGGTTACGCAGCAGGATGCGCACGAGCGATTCCAGGTCATCACACTCCCAGGTACCGTGGATATAGGATTCTCCCGAGCCAACTGACCCGCCGAATGCAATGTCACTGTAAAAAGCCGGAGAATGCACCCTGATGACAACGGCTAGCGGGAAGCTTGCAACCTCCTTGCCGAAAGTCTCGCTGTCGTCGCCTTCGACGAGCGTGACAGTGCCTGATTCGATTGCCGCCAGGCGACCCCGCACGATGCGCCTGGCCAGCCTGTCAAGCCCGGTTGGCTTCTGCGTCTTTTCGAGGAACTCTGACGTACGGATGGATACTGGCTTCATGTTCATTGCACCGCGATGGTTTTTTTCTTGCCCGGGTGTACGTAAAACGGGCAGCGCTTAAGCCACAATCGCAGCGCCTGCCAGTAAATAGCCGAAACAATCTTAACCGTAATGAAAGGAAACGTAATCAATACGCGGGCCAGCGAGGCCGCACTTATTTCCGTGCGTTGCATCGTCATCGCGGCGTCAAAAAATCGCTTGCCTGCCTTCGAGTTTGCCATGAAAACCGTGGCGCGTTCGCGCGGCTGCGTGAAGCACCAGTCGTAGTCGATATCCATGCCCATAAATGGCGAGACGTGCATTTTCTTGGCAGGCTGAAAGCGCCAGGCAGTGTTAGTACCGATATTTTCCGCACGCGACAGCACGTAGGTGTCGCGCTCGCCCCAAGGCGTATTCGTCACCTCCGCCACGATTACCTCCAAGGTCGAGCCGTCTGCCGCGAAACAATAGTAGAAGCTCACCGGATTGATGCAGTAGCCAAAGTAACTGAGATTCGTGAGCAGCCTGATCGGACCGTCTGGCCTGACGCCGGTCTCGTGCTCGACAAGATCCCTGACGGACTCATCGAGCGGCTGATCTTCCGGCCCCAGGTGGTTGTCGCGGCGAAAGCGCGCGAGCGCGGGCCGCTTGACCGACCAGCACCAGCGCTTGTCGAAAAGCTTCGGTAACTCGGCAAGGTCCAGGTACATCATGAAAACCCGGTATCGAAACCGGTGCAGCACGGGTTCCTTGCGCGAGTGCCTAACCTGTCCTTCGTAGATGCAGCTCTGCATGCCCAAGCCTCTCCTCGAAGTGCGAAATTGCGTTGAGCGCACTGACTACGCCGTCTTCATGAAATCCGTTTTGCCAATACGCGCCGCAATAAAAAATACGATCGTTGTTAATTTCAGCCTGGCGCCTCTGTGCGGCCACGGCCTCGAGATTCAGCATCGGGTGCTGGTACTCGATTCGCCGGATGATCTTGTCCTGCGCTATTCGCGAATCGTCATTCAGTGTAACAACGTAGGTGTTCTCGGAGTGAAGCCCCTGCAATATATTCATATTGTAGGACACGGCGACATGGCTGCGGTGATTCCGTGGTACGAAGTAGTTCCAGGCCGCCCATGCCCGTTTCCGGCTGGGAAGCACCGCGGTATCGGTGTGCAGAATTGCTTCGTTGTCCTGGTAGCGAATAGCGCCGAGCACTTCCCGCTCGACGGGCGTAGGCTCTGCCAGCATGGCCAGTGCCTGATCGCTGTGACAAGCAACGAAAACATGGTCATACCATTCGTGGCCGCCCTCCGCCGTCGTAACCTCAACACCGTTGGCAACGCGCGAGATCGATTTCACCGGCGAATTGAGACGAATGCTATCGCGATGACCGTGCACGAGTCTCTTGACGTATTCGCGCGAGCCACCTTTGATGACCCGCCACTGGGGTCGGTTATCGAGCTGCAACAGACCGTGGTTCTTGAAAAATCGAACCAGGAACTCTGCCGGCATCTGCAGCACCGCACCGGTATCTGCTGACCAGATCGCCGCTGCCATCGGCACCAGGTAATCGTCGCGGAACTCACTGCCGTAGTTATTCTCGGCAAGGTACTCCCCTAAGGACGGCGCCCGCCTTGATCGGTTGATGTCAATGAAGGCCTCCCGGTTAAAACGCAGAATATCCTTCACCATGCGGTGAAAAGAGGGGCGCACCAGGTTCGTTCTTTGCGCAAACAGGCCGTTAAGAGAGGAACCGCTGTACTCGAGTCGACCACCGGATTTGTGGACGCTGAAACTCATCTCACTGCCCTGCCAGGGCTGACCTATTTCCTCGAGCAACTTGATGAAATTAGGGTACGTGCGGTCGTTGAACACAATGAACCCCGTGTCCACCGCCAGGGTGCGGTCACCTTCGCGAACTTCGATGGTATTTGTGTGGCCACCGACATACCCTGCCGCCTCATAGACGGTGATGTCGTATTTTTGCCGCAGCTTGTATGCGGCGACGTTGCCCGCGATACCGCTCCCTATAATTGCAATCCGCATTTACTTCCCCCTGGCCGACGTAACGCGTGCTACCACTGTTGTGGAACGCGCTCGATTTTGGAAACGTCATAACC
>JBATID010000198.1:0-7351 GCA_049667545.1 Woeseiaceae bacterium | reverse complement strand
GAACTCGCCTTTGTAGTCGGCGCACCAGAGTTCGTTGGGCTGGGTGACGTGTGCGATGGCCGTGCCCTCAGGCTTGTAGCGTCGTCGCTTCCTGCGTTTCACTAAGCCATGGCGATCCAGAATAGCGTGCACGGTGCTGATGGCCGGGCACTGCAGGTCTGGGTACAGACGCTTGAGCTTCTCGCGGATCTTGGGCGCACCCCAGTGGGGGTACTCCCTCTTGAGCTTCACGATTAGCTTCTCGATCTGCATCGGCAGCTGGTTGGCATGGCGATAGGGTCTTCGAGACCGATCGGTCAGGCCATCAAGACCACAGTCTTTGTAGCGGTTGTAGATCTTGTAGCCGGTCTTGCGGGCTATGCCGAACTCACGGCAAAGACCAGCCATCTTCTCGCCGTCCAAGAGACGGGCAATAAATCGGAGACGTTCTTCCACGATCTGACACTCCTTCCAGGGCATGGTTCTTTCTCCCGCAAAAGGAGAAAGTGTTACCCATGTCTCCGGTATGAAGTGTTACCTTTGTGTCAGGAAGCACATATAGGGGCCCATTTGGGCCCCTATTTTTTTTCGCCGGCAATACGTGATTGAAGCACCGAAGGTGGTTCATCCGAGCCCGGCTTCGCCGGGCGACAGACGCGCGAAGCGCGAGGGCCGCAGGCCCGTTCCATTCCACCCATCCCACTCCCAAATTTAACAAAACACCCTCACGGCAATCGCCGCGACACTCACGTGCACGCCACAGACACCGCCGGTCGCCACTGAATGACCACTCATCGGATTGTTGCAGGGTCATCAACTTTTGCTTGATGGCAGTCACATAAATCCGATTGCCGATCCCGGACAATCGCTCTCGTTGCAAATGCCAAGAGATAAAACGTGATCGCAATTCGGGCTTTGTTTGAGAGTGATATCAATGTGACGGACGTCACAGTTCTGCGTTTCCTGGGCCAGAAATGCCTGTTAAACGGGCACAGGTCGCATCCGGAAACTGGACGTATCAAACATAATCTTCGATGAATTGCACATGGCGAATATCCATGGCAACCACGATTCACGACCTTTGGACGATGAATGATGAAACCTGACATGAATACTGTAACGAGACGACAACGCGGCTTCACGTTGATCGAACTGATGGTAACGATCGGCATCCTGGCCATCGTGCTGTCTATTGGCGTACCCAGCTATCGCGGCGTCGTCATGGACAACCGAATGGCGTCCCAGGCAAACCTGTTCGCCACCTCGATCAAACTGGCGCGCAGCAATGCAGTCAAGTTCCAACGCAACGCCATCGTGTGTTCGAGCACCAATTTCGACGCGACGGTACCGACTTGTGCGGCCAGCAACGACTGGTCCACTGGCTGGATCGTCTGGGTCGATAAAGATCGCGACGCGGCTACCGATGCCAATGAAATCATATCTGTATCCGGCCCCGTCCATCAGGCCTCGGAGCTGAAGGGCAGCGTGGCCCAGTTTACGTACGACGGGCGTGGCTTTGCGACCACGGCGGCCGGCAACCTGACGCTGTGCGACAACCGCTCAGGTGAAACGGGCCGGATCATAAAAGTCAACGCGACCGGCAGAACCAACGTTTCGCAACAAGGATGCACGTAATGAACCGCTCATTTAGTCGATATTCATCGCAGCGCGCAATACGCAGGCAACAGTCCGGTTTCACGCTGATCGAAGTGATGGTCTCCGTGCTGGTGCTGTCGATCGGTCTTGTTGGCGTGGCGGCTTTGCAGGGCGTGTCGCTGAAGAACACGCAAAGCGCTTTCATGCGCTCGCAGGCCACGGCACTGGCCTACGACCTCGCCGATCGCATGCGGGCCAACGTCCTTAGCGCCCGGACCGGCCTGTACAACCCCGGTACCGCGGCCAGTGTTGCTGGCTGCAAGTCGACGACCGGTTGCACCGCACAGGATATGGCCAAGCACGATCTCGCCGAATGGAACGCCGCTATCGCAACCTATTTGCCGATGGGCCAGGGCTTCGTCTGCGTCGACAGCACGCCAGACGACGGGGCATCAGCAGCAAGTGCGGCCTGCGACGGTAATGGCACGCAAATCGCCATCAAGATCTGGTGGGACGATGACCGCGACGGCACGATCAACATGACGGCGATCAATACTGAACGTCTCGCCATTGCAGTCGAGTTGTGATTATGAACGGACAAACACGCATTAGAAAAACTTCCAGGCAATCCGGCGTCACGCTGATCGAGCTTATGATCGCAATGCTGATCGGGGCATTCCTGGTTGGCGGCATTCTGCAGATCTTCGCGGCCGCACGACAAACCTACCGCGTTCACGACGCGACGTCGCGCATGCAGGAAAGCGGACGGATGGCGCTGGAAGTATTGGCGCGCGATATTCGCATGGCCGATTTCTGGGGCTGCGCCAGCAACAGCATTACAATGGTTAACAACCTCAACACGGCTGGCGCGGGCTACGTCGATTTTGTCACCGGGGGTGTCGTTGGTACCGACGGTGCCAGCGGCGCGCCGGATTCCATCACGTTGCGGGGTGGCTTCGACGCAGGCATTACGGTCGAGCCGCCGTACGGCCCACAGGCATCGGCCAACATCAAGGTCAATAAGGCCAGTGACCTGGCGCAGGACGATATCGTCATGGTGTCGGACTGCAGCAACGGCGATATTTTCCAGATTACCAACTCGAATCCGAACGGGTCCGGCGTGCTGGTTCACAACACCGGTAACGGCGACCCGGGCAACTACAACGTGACCAACCCGGGCTGCCCTGGCAGCAATGCGCACTGCCTCTCGAAGGTGTATGGCGGTGATGCAAAGATACTGCTAACGCGCGAAGTTACCTACGATATCCGCACGGGTTCGGAGGGCCAGCCGGCGCTGTTCAGGAACGACGCTGAGTTTCTCGACGGCATAGAGAACTTGCAGATTCTGTACGGGGAAGACATCACCGGCACCGGTATCGCCGATTACTTCGTGCCCGCCAGTCAGGTTGTCGACATGGACAGGGTCATCAGCATTCGGATCGCCGTCGTTACGCGTTCCAATGACGACTTCCTGACCGGTGGTGTTGCCCAGAATTACAACCTGTTGGGCGCGACGGTCACTGCGCCGGACCAGCGGTTAAGGCAGGTCTACACGAGCACAATCGCGGTTCGGAACCGCCTCTAGGCATAGGCTAAGGTGCTAGCAATGAAATCGACAGTTAGAAAATCACTGAACATTCGGCCACCGCAGAAACAGCACGGTGCCGTGCTGATCGTCAGCCTGATCATGTTGCTCATCGTGACGCTGATTGCGGTGAGCAGCATGCAGGGCACGGTGATGGAAGAAAAAATGGCCGGGAATACGCGCGATCGTAACCTGGCGTTCCAGACCGCCGAGTCTACGTTACGGGAAGCTGAGACCTACGTTGAGGGTCTGGCGAGCATGGGCACATTCACTGGCTCCGGTGGCCTGTACGGACTGACGGACTCGGAGCCCTACTACACGGATGCAGCGACGTGGAGCGATACGGGCAATCACGTGGTCGGCAGCGCGCCGCACGGCTCCTACGCGGCGCCGCGCTACTTCATCAAGCACTACACGACTGTAAAGGGCACCGCCGGCGCCCTGAATATGTCCGGCTATGGCGACAACAAAGGCTCTGGTGACATTACGGTATTCAAAGTGACCGCCCGCAGTACGGGCGCCAGCGCCGATTCTGCCGAAGTTATGTTGCGCAGTTATTACGGGCGAACCTTCTAGCTAACAACGATGGTTACAAATCCTATGAAATCGAAATTCAAAGCTATCCGTGCCGCGGCCGCTGCCGCGCTGCTGACCTCATCAATGTTTGGCCCGGCTATTGTCAATGCTGCGCCGGGTACGCTGGCGGACTCGCCACTGTTCTTGAGCAACTCGGTTGAACCGAACGTGCTGTTCCTGCTCGATGATTCGGGCAGCATGAGCTGGGGCGTGATGGCGCCGGAAACCGAGGGCAAGATGTACAGCGGCGACAATTGCCAATACCTTGACGCGATACCGGGCCCGGACGCCGGCAGCACCGACGTACCGCCGACCGAAGCGAGCCTTGCTTTGCTGGGCGTCGCCGCACCCTACGGCGGTGTCTGGCGGGCCTGGAACAAGGACTATAACAAGGTCTATTACGACCCAAATGTTACGTACACGCCGTGGCCGGGCGAGAACAAAAACGGTGTTCCTTATACTCAGGCCAGTGCGACGGCTGCGCTGAATAACCCGTATGACCCTGATGAAGGCACGTTTAATTTGACGACAAACAAAAGGTATACGGCTGACTACTGCCCCTATAAAAGTGGTGAAAATTTCACGGTATCTGTATTCCATCCGGCCCGCTACTACACGTGGACCGACACTGACGGCGACAAGTTCGTCGATGCCGATGAGCCCCATGTGTTGGTCAGGATTCTTCCCAACGTCCTGTATACGGGCCGCGACAATCGCGGGGATTGTGCAGCGAAGCCTGTCTGCACCTACGACGAGGAGATACAGAACTTCGCGAACTGGTACAGCTACTACCGCAGTCGCGAGTACGTTGCCAAAGCAGCCTACGGCCAGGTGATTGCGCGTGCTGCCAATACGCGTATGGGCCTGGCGACGCTCTGGAATAATCGCGATGTCGACACGCGCAACAGGCCCAACACGCCGATTGCGTCGATGAACGCTGATCCACGTTCAGGTGCGAAAGGAACATTGCTGAGTAACCTGTATAACGGTCGCGGCAACAACGGTACGCCATTGCAGGATCGTTTCCATGAGGCTGGTAAATACCTGAGCTGCCGGACCAATGACTATTTCACTGATTGCCCGGCACTCGACGCCGACGATGGTGGTCAGTGTCAGCAGAACTTTGCCGTGGTCATGACCGACGGGTTCTATAACGGCACCTTCACTGGCGGTCCGGGCAACACGGACGGCGATAACGACTCGCCGTGGGACAGTGGTCCCGCCGGCCCCTACGGTGACGCGCAATCTAACACGCTGGCCGACATCGCCATGGAATACTACGAGACTGACATCAGGCCGGCCGCCAACAACGTTAGCCCACCGCCGGGTGGCGTTGACAACAATACGGCGCAACACGTTGTCACGTACTCGGTTGCATTTGGTGTCAACGGCACGCTAAACGCCATGCCAGCCAATCGCACCGACCCCTTTGCCTGGCCCACGCCGGACACCGATCCGAGGAAGATCGACGATCTGCGACATGCGGCCTGGAATGGCCGCGGCGAATTCCTGAGTGCACAGGATCCGACCCAGCTGATCAACGGGCTGCGCAGTGCGTTGCAATCCATCCAGGGGCGCGTCGGTTCTGCGGCTTCGGTTGCGTTCAATACGGGCTCGTTGAGCACGAATTCCGAGGTCTATCTCTCCTTGTTCAACAGCGAACGCTGGGACGGCAACCTGCTGGCATATGGGCTCGACCCGTTCACTGGAGCGGTTGACAGTTCGCCTTCCTGGGCAGCTGCTGGCCAACTCAATGCGCGCGACCTCTCGGTCAGTCCGCGTACACTGCTGACCTACGACGGCACCGACGGCATCGCATTCCAGTGGGCATCTTTGACAGCCGCACAGAAGAACGACTTTCGGACGAATCCCGACGGTAGCCTGGATGATGAGGCGACAGGTATGGCCCGGCACGATTTCCTGCGCGGCGCGCGTGGCTGTGAGACATCGTCTTCGGGAACCTGTAACTACAGCGATGGCACCAACACGTTTAACGAAAAAAACCTGCGCGAACGCGGTGGTTTGCTCGGTGACATTATCCATTCGGGACCGGTGTTTGTCGGAGCGCCTGAATCCAACTGGCCGGACGTGGCACCGTATCCCGGTACGGTTGGCAACACGTACACGGAGTTTCAGACCGCGCAGGCCACCCGCCCTGGTGTTATTTACGTTGGTGCGAATGACGGCATGCTGCACGCTTTCAATCAGTCCAACGGCGCGGAGATACTAGGGTACATTCCGAATGCATTGTATTCGACAGGCGCTTTGGACGGCCTGCACTACCAGACCGATCCGGCCTATACGCATCGCTACGCCGTCGATCTCACGCCGGCCATTGCCGACGCGTACATTCGTACGGCGACAGTAGGCTCAGCCTCCTGGAAAACTGTCCTGGTTGGCGGCCTGCGCGGCGGCGGCAAAGGTCTGTTCGCGCTGGATGTAACTAACCCCACCGGATTCTCGGAAGCCGGCAGCACGCCTGCCAACGTCGTCATGTGGGAATTCACCGATGCCGACGATTTGGATCTTGGGTTTACGTTCAGCAAACCTTCGATCGTGCCGCTAGAGGGTCCCAGTGGCACGATCCGCTGGGCCGCAATTTTCGGCAACGGTTACAACGATGCCGGCAGCGGCGAGGCGCAACTCTTTATCGCAATGTTGGAAGGAGGCCTCGACGGCGTCTGGACGCTGGGTACCGACTACGTCAAGATTTCTACCGGAGTCGGCGACGCAACCAATAGAAACGGGCTGTCGACGCCGGCGGTCGTGGATTCAGACGCTGACGGTTTCGCTGACCGCGTCTATGCCGGCGATCTCGAAGGCAACATGTGGGCATTCGATTTGTCAGGTTCGACCATGGGTAGCTGGGAAGTCGCCTTGCGGAGAAGAGGTTCGGCAGCGCCGCTCTTCACAGCGCCGGGCGGCCAGCAGATAACGACGACACCGGTCATCGTGCGCAACAGCAGCTTCCCGGCATCGCCATCGAACGAGCCGAACCTGATCGTAATATTCGGCACCGGTCAATACCTGACCGCTGCTGACACGACCAGCACCGCCACGCAATCCATGTACGGTGTCCTGGACTCTGGCTCCGGTGCCCTCGATCAGGGCGACCTGGTTGAGCAGGTTATCGGTACCGGGGTTACCACGGAAGGCGTACTCGGCAGGACATTGACCGACTATGCCGTGGACTACTCAAGGGATGATGGCTGGTATATGGACTTGCCGGATACTGGCGAGCGCCTGGTGACCGATCCGGTGATTCGCGGCGGCCTCGTGTTTTTCAATACGATGATGCCCGATACGAACCCCTGCAATGTCGGTGGCAGCGGCTGGCAAATGGTCGTGAACTGGCTGACGGGCGGCAGACCCACCGAGGTCTCATTCGACCTGAATCGTGATGGTTTGCTGACCGATCTCGACGAAATCGGTGGCTCAGCGGCGGCTGGCGACAAGGTGACCGGTATCGCAACGTCACCGGTGAATCTCTCGAACAAACGTTACACGTCGACGACAGAAACCCTGGGCGGCGGTAGCATCGAGGTCACAGACATTATCGATACGGGCGGTGTGAAGACCGGTCGTTTGTCCTGGGAAGAGCTGACACCCTGAGCT
>JBATID010000197.1:0-13091 GCA_049667545.1 Woeseiaceae bacterium | reverse complement strand
TCGCCTGCGTGCCCACTGCGATGTCGGCAATCGTGCTGTCCGACGTCTCGCCGGAGCGGTGCGAGATCACCGCCGTGTAGCCCGCCTCGTCTGCCATAGTAATCGCATCAAGAGTTTCGCTTAAGGTACCGATTTGGTTAGGTTTTATCAATATAGAATTTGCAATTTTTTCGTCGATCCCGCGTTTGAGGATCCTCGTGTTGGTCACGAACAGGTCATCGCCGACCAGCTGGACGCGATCCGCCAGCGCGTCGGTCAGCAGGCGCCAGCCGTCCCAGTCACTTTCATCCATGCCATCCTCGATCGAAATGATCGGGTAGCCATCGGCCAGTTCCGCCAGGAACGCGGTAAATCCCGCGGCGTCGAACTGCCGTCCCTCAGACTCGAGGTCATAAACGCCGTTCTTGTAAAACTCCGAACTTGCGACGTCGAGTCCGAGCAGGATATCGGTACCGGCCTTGAAGCCCGCTTTCTCGATGGCTGTCATGATGGTGTCGAGCGCCGCCTTGTTGGACGGCAGGTCCGGTGCAAAACCACCTTCGTCACCAACCGCGGTATTCAGGCCCTTGCTTCGCAGAACGCTTTTCAAACTGTGAAAAATCTCGGCGCCATACCTTAGCGCTTCAGAAAAACTGGGCGCACCAACGGGCAAGATCATGAATTCCTGTATATCGACGCTGTTGTCCGCGTGCGCACCGCCGTTGATGATGTTCATCATTGGCACGGGCATCATCGTGCTGTTGCCCAGATGCCGAAACAACGACAGCCCCCTCGACACTGCCTCCGCTTTTGCGGCTGCCAGCGAGACAGCGAGTATCGCGTTTGCGCCCAGTCGGCCTTTGTTCTCGGTCCCGTCAAGTTCGATCATGCGCGTATCGAGTGCGCGCTGGTCGGCAAACTCGACGCCCACGACCGCTTCCCGGATTTCGCCGTTGGCATTGGCGACGGCCTTTTGCACCCCTTTGCCGAGGTAGCGCGATTTATCCCCGTCGCGCAGCTCTACCGCTTCGCGTGTCCCGGTAGAGGCACCGGAGGGCACCGCCGCACGAGCGCTGCTGCCGTCAGCAAGCCTGACGTCCGCTTCCACGGTCGGGTTGCCGCGTGAATCGAGAATCTCCCGAGCACGAATTTCTGTCACTTTGATCATTGTTACTCCGAGGTTGGTACACCGAGGCCGTAGCCTGCTTCGAGGAAGCCACTTTGTTTGACGCTGGCGTCGATTGCCACCAGCGTTTCGAGAAGGTCTTTCATTTGCCCGAGCGGCCAGGCATTAGGACCGTCACTGAGCGCAACCGACGGGTCGGGGTGCGTCTCCATGAAAATTCCGGCAACACCGGCAGCGACTGCTGCACGGGCAAGCACGGGAATAAACTCGCGCTGGCCGCCAGACGCCGAGCCCCTGGCACCCGGAAGCTGTACCGAGTGCGTCGCGTCAAACACGACCGGGCACCCGGTGCCGCGCAGCACGGGCAGGCTGCGCATATCCGATACCAGATTGTTATAACCGAACGAAAAGCCGCGCTCGCACACAAGGATTGCATCGTTGCCGGTTGATTTCGCTTTATCGACGACGTTCTGCATTTCCCATGGCGACAGGAACTGGCCCTTCTTGATGTTGACCGGCAGCCCGGCGGCCGCCGTCCGCAGTATGAAATTCGTCTGGCGGCAAAGAAACGCCGGCGTCTGCAACACGTCGACGACTTCGGCCACCTCGTCCATCGGCGTGTCTTCGTGGACATCGGTGAGTATCGGCAGCCCCAGCTGCTGCTTGACCTTACCGAGGATGCGCAAGCCCTCCTCCATGCCGGGACCCCGAAAACTGTCACGCGAACTGCGATTGGCCTTGTCGAAGGACGACTTGTAGATCAGCGGCACGCCGAGATCCTTGCAGAGTTCCTGCAACGCACCCGCCGTGTCGATGGCCATCTGCTCGCTTTCCACGACGCAGGTCCCCGCTACCAGGAACAGCGGCTGGTCATTGCCTGCATCGAAACCGCAGAGCTTCATGCTTCGGCCGCCCGGGGCAAGGTGCCTTCGGCGTGTCGGCGCACGGCGCTGATGAAGCTCTTGAAGAGCGGGTGGCCGTCACGCGGGTTGGACGTAAACTCCGGGTGAAACTGGCTGGCCAGGAACCACGGATGATCCGGTAACTCGACGACCTCAACAAGATCGTCGACCGACAGCCCCGAGAAACGCAAGCCGGCATTCGATAGCCGTTCGCGGTAGTTGTTGTTCACTTCGTAGCGGTGTCGATGACGTTCCTCGATCGACGTCGCACCGTAGCTCAGCGCGGCCAGGGTGCCCTCGCCCAGGGTGACCTGCTGCGCTCCCAGGCGCATGGTGCCGCCCAGTTCGGACGCCTCGTCGCGCTGCTCGGTGCCGCCGGCGCGATCCTGCCATTCGGTGATCAAGCCGACCACCGGGTGCGGGGTCTCCTTGTCGAACTCGGTGCTCATCGCACCTTTCAGCCCTGCGAGGTTGCGCGCTGCCTCGATGACCGCGACCTGCATGCCGAGGCAGATACCGAGGTAAGGGATGCCGTTCTCGCGCGCATATCTGACCGCCTCGATCTTGCCCTCGATTCCGCGGTCGCCAAAACCGCCCGGCACGACAATGCCGTCCATGTCGGTGAGGCACCCCGTGCCCTTAAGCTCGATATCGCGCGACTCGATGAAGCGGATATTGACGCGCGTGCGGGTGTGAATGCCGCCGTGCTGCAGTGCCTCGACCAGCGATATGTAAGAATCCTTGAGATCCATGTACTTGCCGACCATGGCAATATTTACCGTGGCATCGGGATTCTTCTTGGCTTCGACAATCGCATCCCATTCGCTCAGGTCGGCCGCCGGCAAATCCAGACCCAGCTGCCGGGTGACAATTTCGTCGAGCCCCTGTTCGTGCATCATCGCGGGTATCTTGTAGAGGTCGTCGGCGTCATAGGCGGAGATAACCGCTTTCTCCTGCACGTTCGTAAACAGCGCAATCTTCTTGCGTTGCTCGGACGGCAACGGCAGCTCGGAACGACAGACCAGGATATCGGGCTGAATACCGATGGAGCGCAGTTCCTTGACCGAGTGTTGCGTCGGTTTCGTCTTGATTTCCTGGGATGCCGGGATGTAGGGCACCAGCGTCAGGTGCACGTAGACGACGCGATCGTGGCCCATTTCGACACCCATCTGTCGAATGGCCTCGAGAAACGGTAACGACTCGATATCGCCGACCGTGCCACCGATCTCAACCAGGCAGATATCGGCGTCGCCGGCGCCGCGTTCGACGCTGGTCTTGATCTCATCGGTGATGTGGGGGATGACCTGCACGGTGGCGCCCAGATAATCACCGCGCCGTTCCTTGCTGATGACCGTCTCGTAAATCCGCCCCGTCGTGAAATTGCTGTTGCGCCCGCCGGTTGCCGTACGCACGAAGCGCTCGTAATGGCCGAGGTCCAGATCCGTCTCGGTGCCGTCGTGCGTTACGAATACTTCGCCATGCTGGAATGGGCTCATCGTGCCCGGATCAACGTTGATGTAAGGATCCAGCTTGATCATGCTGATCGTCAGGCCGCGCGCCTCTAAAATGGCGCCGAGGCAGGCGGAGGTAATACCCTTCCCCAGGGAGGAAACCACGCCGCCCGTGATAAATACATACGATGTCATTGATGAACCCGAAGCCGGCTGTCCATGATCAAAAGCGCATGGAATTTAAAGGTCAACGAGAAACAAGAAAGGGTCGGAGCAAAAGCACTGCCATGCCAGCGTTGTGCTTTCTTCCAACCCTTCGAATTCCGCGCCGTCGTTGGACTAAAGACGGTGTTAAACGTTATCAGATAGGCCGTTCTGACACAACGACTGAAGCCGGGTGTGCACCTCTAGTGCAACGCGGGACGATGCTGCCAGCGCACGGCGAAGCCGGTGTCAGCAACAGCGTCAGCAGCCAGCCAAAGGTCGCCGACGGCGATCAGCCGATCACCCGAATACAGTAACGGCAGGCGATCGCGCATCCACGGGACCACGCCTTCTTCCTGAAGTAGTTTCTTGAGTTTCCGCGTATGTCTATGACCAACCGGCTTAAATTCTTCACCCCCCTGGCGAAACGCCAGTCGCAACTGACCTTTGAAAAGCGACTCTGACAAGCCGTTTTTTGAGCCCGGTTCAAAACGCAGCGTGCCGAGGCCGGCGCCAAGTTCGACGTCGTGGCCGGCGACGGCCGTTGCCACCGGCTTCTGTCCGAGCTCCTCGGGCAGCAGATAAAGCCGGTTTCGATAACGCCGCACACAGGCCCCCGGCCATTGCACCAGCGGTTCGGCATCGGGACGCGCGGGGAGTACCTCATCGAGAACGCAGTCCAGCTGTATCGCGGTCGGCGTCGACAGACCGCATTTCCGCAGTGCGAACCGCAACACGTTGCGTTGCCGCGCTGCCGACAATTTCAACAGTGCGTCGACGGGCATGCGTTCCGGCCGATCGCCGAGCGTTTCGAGATCGATCGCTGCCAGTTCGTTGAGCAGCTCTGCCGCCTCACCCGCATGCCTCGCGCTACGCTGCAAGCGCGCGGCGATATCGGGCCAGCGCGCTTTGAGCCGCGGCAAGATGTCATGGCGCAGGAAGTTACGCTCAAAACGACGATCGCGGTTGCTCGGGTCCTCGAGCCAATGAAGACCCTCAGTCTCGGCATAAGACTGCAGCGCAGCGTGATCGATTGCCAGCAGCGGCCGCAACAGCCAGCCCGGGCCGAATCGTCGCGCTGCGCCAATACCGGCAATGCCGGCCGGCCCGCTGCCACGGACGAGATTAAGTAACAGTGTCTCCGCCTGGTCTTCCCTGTGATGCGCGCTTAAGAGCCAGTCGCCGGTTTGCATTACGCTGCGCAGCGCCGTGTAGCGCGCCTCGCGCGCTGCTGCTTCGGGCCCTTGGCCGGACGCAAGCTGCACGTTGACCGACAGACCGCGGTACGCGACGCCGAGGCCGGTCGCCACCGTTTCGCAGTGCCGCGACCAGTCAGCCGAATCGGGCTGCAGCCCGTGGTCGATGTGCACCGTGATGATCGGCACGTCGCTGTCCCCGGCGCCTTTGCAGAGCGCATCGAGAAGTACTGTGGAATCCAGACCGCCACTGAATGCGACGATATAGCGCGCTGGCTTGCCGGCGCGCCGCTCATGGCTCGCGAGCACGCTTTGCAGTGCAGTGATGCTAAAGCTCACGCCTCTTTGCAGTGACCGAAGCCGGCAAGTCGCTGTTGACGCAATTCGAGCAGCTCTGCGATCGGCAGGCTATCCACTTCATCAATACTCTTCAGCAAGGCATTGCGGATTACCTCGGCCATCGCCTTCGGATTGCGGTGCGCGCCACCGAGCGGCTCTTCAAGCACCTCATCGACCAGTCCGAATTCGTTGAGGTTAGCCGCCGTGATACGCATTGCTGCCGCCGCATCTTCTGCCTTGTCCGCGCTCTTCCACAGGATGGATGCACAACCCTCCGGTGAGATCACCGAGTAAACGGCGTATTGCAACATGAGCAACCGATCACCGACGCCGATCGCCAGCGCGCCGCCCGAGCCACCCTCGCCGATAACGAGACAAATAATCGGCGTCTTGAGGCCCGCCATCAGGTACAGGCTCTGCGCGATGGCCTGGCTCTGGCCGCGTTCCTCGGCACCCACGCCCGGATAAGCCCCCGGGGTGTCAATGAAGGTAACGACGGGCATCGAGAATTTTTCCGCGAGCAGCATCAAGCGCTGCGCTTTGCGATACCCCTCGGGCTTGGGCATGCCGTAATTGCGCCGCACCCGCTCCTTCGTGTCCCTGCCTTTCTGATGACCGATAAACATCACGGCCTTGCCATCGATGCGGCCAACGCCACCGATGATCGCAGGATCATCGGCATACATTCGATCACCGTGCAGCTCCTGGAAGTCCGGAGAGATCATGCTCAGGTAATCTGCCGTGTAGGGACGTGCTTCGTGCCGGGCAACCCGAGCGACCTGCCATGGACTGAGCTTCGCGAAAATGCTCTTCGTCAGCGCTTCACTCTTTCTCTTGAGGCGCGCGACTTCTTCGTTGATGTTGATTTCTGAGTCGTCGCCGACGTAGCGCAGCTCTTCGATCTTGGCCTCGAGTTCGGCGATCGGCTGTTCAAAATCAAGAAATTTCAAATCCATGGTTGGATACGCTCATCATTGCCTGGTTCGTAATGCAACCCCGGTACTCGCTGTCGCCGCTCGCCGGGAAGCTCCAACATTACATGATTTCCCGCCCGGGAGCGTAGAGTAATCGGACATTTTTGTGGCCGAGAAGCTCGTTGAGTTTGTCGCGCAGCTCACGGCTCGGACGCACCGCCCACTCTGGTCCCAGCGACAAACGCGCCGACGCATTGTCGCCAACGTAGCGCACCGATACATCGCAGCTGCCCTCGCGAAACGGCAGCAGCAGGTCATGCAGCTTGGCCAACAGCTGTTCGCCATGCCCGTTGGGCGCGAGATTCAGGATCATGCTCTTCGCCCGGGATTCGATCACGCGATCGATATGCAGCACATTTTTTGCGTTGATGGTCCAGCTACCGGCGAAATCGTCATAACGCAGGCCGCCGGATATAACGACGATCTCGTCCTTGACCAGCAGGTGACGAAACTCCTGAAAGGCCTCGCTGAAGAAACTGATCTCCATGCGGCCGGTATCGTCATCAAGAACGACGCTGACGCGGTTGCCACGCTTGCGTAAGTCAACGATCAGTCCGGCCACCGTCGCCTCGCGGCGTGGCTGCGCGTAGCTGCGCTCCTTGCGATTATTCTGCGGCGGTGGCTCAGCCATCAGCTCACTCAGCTTGCCATCGGCGAAAAACGCGGCATCGGCACGCACCGCGTCAAAGGGGTGCCCGGTCAGATACAGTCCAAGTGCTTCTTTTTCGTTGCTCAGCAGGACGCGCTCCTGCCATTCGGCGAGCTGCACGTGGGATTCTGACTCAATGTCAGGCGCCGGCTCCGCCAGTCCGAACATGTCGTTTTGACCCGCTGCGGCGGCGCGGGCTTCCTGGTCCGCCGAACGCAGCGCTTCCGGCACCTGGTGCATCAGGCCGCGGCGCGACTCACCAAAGCCATCCATTGCACCGGACTTCACCATCGCCTCGAGTGCCCGCCGGTTGATTTTTTCATGGTCGACACGGCGACAGAAGTTGACGAGGCTTTTGAACGGACCGTGCGCCTCGCGCTCCGCGATCAGAGAGTCGACAGCGGAATGCCCGACGCCCTTGATCGCACCAAGTCCGTAAAGAATCGTGTGGTCGTTCGCAACGCTGAACTGATATTCCGAACGATTGATATCGGGTGGCAACAGCGTCAGCCCGAGCTGTCTGCAGTCGTCCTTTAGCGTTACCAGGCGGTCGGTGTGCTGTAAATCCGCGCTCATCACCGCCGACATGAATGCCGCGGGATAATGTGCTTTTAGAAACGCCGTCTGATAAGACAGTACGGCGTACGCGGCAGAGTGAGACTTGTTGAAGCCGTAGCCGGCGAACTTCTCCATCAGGTCGAAGATGCGCGTCGCCGTCTTCCCGGTAACACCGCGCGCGGTCGCGCCGTTCACGAATATCTCGCGCTGCTTCGCCATCTCCTCGGGCTTCTTTTTGCCCATGGCGCGGCGCAGCAGGTCGGCGCCACCGAGCGTGTAACCCGCGAGCACCTGGGCAATTTGCATCACCTGTTCCTGGTACAGAATGACGCCGTACGTTTCCTCGAGCACCGGCTTCAAATCCGGGTGCAGGTAATCGATGTCGGACTGGTTGGACGAATGCTTGCGCGTGATGAAATCGTCGACCGTGCCTGACTGCAGGGGGCCGGGGCGAAACAACGCCACGAGTGCCACCAGGTCGCCGAACTGGTCGGGCCGCATGCGCTTGATCAGGTCGCGCATGCCGTTGGACTCAAGTTGAAAAACCGCGGCCGTCCGGGTACTGCGCAACAGCGCGAACGTCTTTGCATCACGGTCGGGAATATGACTGATATCGAGCTTGCGCTCCGGGTCGGTCGCATTGACGATGCGCACCGCCCAATCGATGATGGTCAGCGTTTTCAGTCCAAGAAAATCGAATTTGACCAGTCCGACGGCCTCGACATCGTCCTTGTCGAGTTGGGTGACAACATTACTGCCGCCCTCCTCGCAATACAGTGGTGCGAAATCGGTCAGCGCCACCGGCGCGATAACCACACCACCGGCGTGCTTGCCGGCATTGCGCACCAGGCCCTCGAGCGAGCGCGCCAGGTCGATGATTGCCGCAACTTCCTCATCGTCACGGTACATCGCGGCGAGTTCGTCCGATTGCTCGAGCGCCTTCTCGAGGGTCATGCCAATTTCGAACGGCACCTGCTTGGCAATGCGATCCACAAATCCGTACGGCTGGCCGAGCACCCGACCGGTATCCCGGATGACTGCTTTCGCCGCCATCGTGCCGAACGTGATGATCTGCGACACGCGCTCACGTCCGTACAGTTCGGCGACATAGTCAATGACCGCATCGCGGCCTTCCATGCAAAAGTCGATATCGAAGTCGGGCATCGACACGCGTTCCGGATTCAGGAAACGCTCGAACAGCAAGTCGTGCTGCAGTGGGTCTAGGGCCGTAATGCCCAGCACCCACGCGACCAGCGACCCTGCGCCCGAACCGCGCCCCGGACCCACCGGGACTTCGTTCTCGCGTGCCCAGCGAATAAAGTCCGCGACAATCAGAAAGTAGCCGGGAAAACCCATTGACTGGATGACGTTCAGCTCACTGGCGAGCCGCTCCTGGTATGGCGCACGGTAAGCATCCTGACGTTTCTCGGGCACCTCCTCGAATGCGAACTTTTTCGCGAGCGCGGCGTCGAGCCCACGCTGTGCGACCGCTTCCAGGTAGGCGGCTTCGTTCTGACCGTCGGGCACTGGAAAAGCGGGCAGCACACTTTCCCCAAGCTTGAGGTCGAGCGTACAGCGTCGTGCAATTTCAACCGTATTCTCGAGCGCCGTCGGAATATCAGCAAACAGCTCTGCCATTTCCTCTGGCGACCGAAGATATTGCTGCGGGCTGTAGTTTTTCGGTCGGTCGGGGTCGGCCAGTCCGCGACTATCGTGGATGCACACCCGCGCTTCGTGCGCGTCGAAATCGTCGCTGGCCAGAAACCGCACGTCATTCGTAGCCACGAGCGGTACCTGCATCGCTGCAGCGAGTTCCAGGCTGGCCTGTACGCAATTCTCTTCGCCCTTGCGGCCAGTGCGAATCAGTTCCAGGTAGAAACGCTGCGGGAATACCGACTGCCATGCTTTCAGGCGTTTGCGTGCCTGGCGCGGGTGTCCATTGCCAAGCGCCTGACCAATATCACCGTGCAGCCCGCCGGACAATGCGATGAGCCCGTCGCAACTCTTCGCAGTCAGCCATTCGCGCCGCGCCAACGGCTCGCCACGCACCTGCCCCTCCAGGTAACAGCGTGTGACCAGCTTACAGAGGTTGCGATAGCCCGCATTGTTCTGGCAAAGCAGCAACAATCGCGTTGGACGACCAGTATCGGACTGATCTTTGATGCGCAGATCAACGCCGATGATGGGCTTGATGCCGACAGCTATTGCCCGGCGGTAAAACTTGACGAGACCGAACAGGTTGTCCTGGTCCGTCAACGCGACGGCCGGCATGCCCTCTGCGGCACAGCGCTTCATAAGGCGCGGTATACGCACCGTGCTGTCAACGAGGGAATACTCGGTATGCACGTGCAAATGAACGAAGCGCGCGTTGCTCACGATGTCACTTTCAGCGGCGCAAAAGTGAAACGATGTTCGCGACACGGGCCGAATTCACGCAGGCGCTCGCGATGCACCGCCGTGCCATAACCTTTATGACGCGCGAACTCATAGCACGGATAGACACGATCGAGCTCTATCATCATGCTGTCGCGAACTGTCTTTGCCAGAATTGAAGCTGCACTGATTGCAGCGATCCGATCATCGCCGCCGACGAACGCCTCACCATCGATAATGCGATCGCCGAAGCGCAGCTTTGGCAGCCGGTTGCCGTCGACCTCTACACGCGCAGGAACAACGCGCAGGCCGAGTATTGCGCGCCGCATGGCGAGCATTGTCGCCTGGAGAATATTCAACGCGTCGATTTCCGCAGGGTCCGCCCACGCCACCGACCACGCCACACTGTGAGCACGAATTTCGTCCGCGAGCTGTGCTCTCTTTGTTGCCGACAATTTTTTCGAATCCCTGAGCCCGTTGATTGGTCTGTCCGGGTGCAGGATCACAGCCGCGGCCGCGACCGGGCCGGCGAGAGGACCCCGCCCTGCCTCGTCGATTCCGGCGACCAGCCCGATACGCTCGTGCAATTCAGCTTGCTGCATGATTGGTCTGCAATCCGACCTTAGGGTAACTGTGCCAGCCCGATAACCACGTCGGCGGCACGCTGGTCTGTGTTCAGCGCCAGCTCTGCCTTGAGTTTAGCAAATTCACCGCTGATGAAACGCCTGCGTTCCGGATCATCCAGCAATCCGCCAACGGCGGCAGCTATAGCCTCTGGCTGCGCTGCGCCCTGAATGAATTCAGGCACCAGCGGCTCTCTCGTCATCAGGTTTGGCAACGTTACGTGGGTCAGTTTCAGCAGGCGCAGTCCCTTGATCAGCACGTAGCTCAGCGCCGCCAGCCGATAAACGGCGACCGCGGGCTTGCCCAGCATGGCGGCTTCAAGGACGGCAGTGCCCGATGCCAGCAGCACGAGATCTGCCGCCATCATCGCCGTTTGCGAGTCGCCGTCGAGCAACAGGAAATGCTCGGCGACACCGGCGTCGTGGAGTTGCCGCTCGATCGTCGGTCGCAGCGACGGGGCCGCGACCGGTGTGACGAAACGCAAACCCGGCCTGGCGGCGACCAGCCGTTTGGCCGTTGCGGCGAGAATCGGACCAAGGCGTGCGATCTCACCGCCACGACTGCCCGGGAGCATGGCAATCAGCTCGCCCTCGCCTATACCAAGCCCGCGGCGGGCGGCATTGCTGTCGACAACGGCAGGCGCGGCATCGGCTTTTGGATGGCCGACAAAGACAGCATTCACGTCGTGCCCCGCGTACAGCGGCGCTTCGAAAGGCAGGATGCAGAGGACCGCGTCGGCCGCCTTCGCGACCGTCTTGACGCGGCCCGCACGCCATGCCCAGATCGAGGGGCTGACATAGTGCGCCGTGCGGATACCAGAGGAGCGCAACTTCTTCTCGAGTCCCAGGTTGAAATCGGGGGCATCGATACCGACGAAAACATCCGGCGGCGATGCCCGCCACCGGCTCGCCAGCGCCCTGCGTAAACGAATCAGCCGCGGCAGATGCGCCAACGGCTCGACCAGGCCCATGACCGCCAGCGACTCCGACGGCTCCCACTGCTCGCAGCCCGCCTCGACCATCGCCGGGCCGGCGACGCCCTCGAAGCGGGCATCTGGCACACGCTCGCGTATTGCCAGAATCAGTCCCGCACCCAGCTGGTCACCAGAGGCCTCGCCGGCTACGAGAGCGATGCGCACTCGTGCTCGCCTGGCAGCCTAACGAATCAAGCCGCGCTCCGACGAGCGCAGCGAATCGAGAAATACATTTAGCTCCGGCTGTTGCTCGCAAAGCCGGGCAACCTCGTCAATAGCCTCCGACAGCTTGTTACCCTGTCGAAAAGTCACGCGGTATGCATGCTTGATGTTGCGAATTTGCTCTGCCGTAAAATCGCGGCGCTTCAGCCCTTCACTATTAATGCCGCGCGGCGCGGTGGGCTGGCCCGACACCATCGTGTAAGCCGGCACATCGCGACTGATTACCGCGAACATACCCAGAAAAGCATGTGCCCCGATTTTGCAGAACTGGTGGATGCCACTGAAGCCGCCGCAGATGACCCAGTCACCGATGTGGACATGACCGGCCAGCGTTACGTTGTTAGCCATTATTGTGTTGTCGCCGACAATACAATCATGGGCGATATGCACGTACGCCATGATCCAGTTGTCATCGCCGATCACGGTCTCGCCACGATCTTGCGTCGTGCCGCGGCTGATCGTGCAGAACTCGCGAATCGTATTGCGATCACCGATAGTCAGGCGCGTTGGTTCACCCGCGTACTTCTTGTCCTGCGGGTCATCACCAATTGAGGCGAACTGATAAAAACGATTGTCCTCGCCAATGACCGTCGGACCGTTGATCACGACGTGACTGTTAATGCGAGTGCCCTTGCCGATCGTAACGTCGTCACCGATGACGGAGTAAGGACCGATCTCGACGCCCGGGGCAATGCTGGCAGTATCAGACACGATGGCGGTTGAGTGAATCATTGGTCTGTTCCGTGAGGACAACTATTGCTTGCCGTCTTTTTCGAGTTTGGCGACCCTGGCTATGAGGGAGTCGAGTCGGCGAAAGCGTGCCAGCTGTCGTGCCCAGTTTCGGGCTGTATCCGCGGGGAACGCAGCGCTGTAGGTTCCCGGCTTCGTGATGTTTTTGGTGATCATGGCTTTTGCCGCAAAAATAACATCATCGCAAACCTCGATATGACCAACGGCACCGGATTTACCGGCCAGCAGACAACGTTTGCCAATCTTCGTGCTGCCGGCAATCGCGGCCATCGCTGCCATCGCCGTATGCTCACCAATATGGACGTTGTGCCCGATCATACACAGGTTATCAATGCGCACACCGTTCCCAATCACCGTATCGTCGAGCGCACCGCAGTCGACCGTCGAATTGGCACCAATTTCGACGTCGTCGCCGAGGAGCACGCCGCCGTACTGGGGCACTTTTACCCAGCCTTCGGGCGTCATTGCATTGCCGAAACCATCAGCGCCGATCACGACGCCGGGATGCAGAATGCAGCGCACGCCCATGCGCACTTTTCGCGCGAGCGTTACGTTTGCGACCAGCCTACAGCCGTCGCCGACGATGCAGTCGGGCCCAATGACGCAGCCAGGACCTATGTAGGCATTGCTGCCAATTTGAGAACGCTCCCCGACAACAACGTTGGGTGCCAGGTGCGCACTGTCCGCGACCGATGCTGAGGCAGCAACGACAGCGCTCGCGTGCACGCCCGGCGGGTGAACCGGTGGCGGACAAATGGTCGGTGCCATCCG
>JBATID010000196.1:0-3081 GCA_049667545.1 Woeseiaceae bacterium | reverse complement strand
GGCGTGCTCCAGCCGCGGCAGATCCGCGGCACACCCGGCGCAAACCGCGCCGTCGCCGGGCTCCAGATGCGTGCCGCAGAACGCACAGCGCTGCGGCATGACGGCATTGTCGACCTGCAGCCAGGCCTTGCGCGCCGCATTGCAGCCGCTACGGAGGGTATTCTGCCAACGCATGACGTCAATTGAACAATGCTGACGACCCTCGTGCCACACCCATTCGTCGGCCGAACAGGTCAATTGAGTGTGCAAGACATGCTAGCGTTGTCACCCGCCAGTTAAGCATTGCAAGACAACATGGACGACCGCTTTCTCCTGAACAGCCGCGACGTGCGCCGACGCTTTGATCGCGCGGCCGACACGTTTGGTGCCGCCGATTTTGTGCATGGCGTCACTCGCGACGGACTGCTCGCGCGATTGCGGCCGTTACGCATCGACGCGAAAACGGTTCTCGACCTGGGTGCCGCTACCGGGGGCGCGACGGCGCTTTTGCAGAAGCGCTTCGGGCGCGCCCATATCGTCTCTCTCGACCTGTCCCACAAAATGTTGCTGCAACGCAAGCGCCGGCGACGCTGGTTTACCCGTACCTCGAGTGTGCAGGCCGATGCGGTGCGCCTGCCGTTTGCAGACGCCACCTTTGACGTCGTTTTTGCGAACCAGCTGCTGCCCTGGGTCAATGACCACGCTGCCGTCCTCGCCGAGGTCTCGCGCGTGCTGCAGAAGGGCGGCGTGCTGGCGTTTGCAACGCTCGGACCGGACAGCCTCAGGCAGCTCGTCCGCGCCTGGGGCCAGGTCGACGGGCATGCCCATGTGAACCAGGCCCACGTGCATCATTTCCCCGACATGCACGATATCGGTGATGCCCTGGTACGTGCCGGTCTCGCCGACCCGGTGCTGGACGTTGACCGGCTCACGGTGAAGTATCCGGATGTCCACAGGCTGTTTCGCGACCTGACGTTATCGGGGTCGCGAAACTCCCTGGCAGGCCGGCGCCGCGGGCTCCTCGGAAAGCGGCAATTCAAGGCGCTGATCGCTGCATTGTCCGAAGCCACGCCGGGGGCGGACATCGAGATCGAGCTGGAACTCGTCTACGGACATTGCTGGAGTACCGGCCCCCGGAATGAGCCCGGTCATTTCCACATTGACGCGACCGCGATACCGCGGCGCCGCTGAAAGAGGCGGCGGTTCCGTGAAATTGTAACAGTTTAGTCTCGGTCTAAACCATAAGCCTTTGTTAAATAAGAATTAATCTCACCAAGAATCAGGGCGTCAGGATTGCACGTCCGAGGCGATTTAAGTAAACTGCGCCAGCGTAAAGGGTCGGCCCGCCCGACCCGATAGGTCGACAGGCGAATCCCCGGAGTCACTGGGGCCAACTGAACCTGAATTTGTCAGTGCTCGCCATATCCAGTTTAGTAATGCAGTGCGATCGCCACGGCGTTTCGCGGGGTGAATGATCAATGTCAGGAAAATGGTTTTTGAGCTTGCTGGGCATCACTTTCGCGAGCGCGGCACAGGCCGAATGGGCGCTGAACATGCGCACCGGCGTCACGGATTTGAGTGCGGAAACTTACGGTCTGCACATGATGGTGTTCTGGTGGTGCGTGGGGATCGGTGTCGTCGTCTTCGGCGCGATGATCTATTCGCTCATCAGGCACCGCAAGTCGGTTGGTGCCAAGCCGGCCAAGTTTACGCACAGCATGACGGCAGAAATACTCTGGACCGCCGTGCCGGTCGTCATCCTGCTGATCATGGCGATTCCGGCGGCTGAAACACTGGTGAAACTCGAGGACTCGCGTGATCCCGACTTAACGATCGTCATCACGGGCTACCAGTGGCGCTGGCATTATAAGTACCAGGACGAGGATCTCGAATTCTATTCGAGCCTCGCGACACCGAGCCTCGAGGCGCGCCGCAAACAGTCGGGCATCGATCCACGCACGGTCGACAACTACCTGCTGGACGTCGATCACCCGGTGGTCGTGCCGGTCGGCGCGAAGGTGCGCTTGTTGATGACTTCCAACGATGTGGTACACAGCTGGTGGGTCCCGGACCTGGCCATCAAGAAAGATGCCGTCCCCGGCATGGTCAATGAAACATGGTTCCGCGCCAAAGAAACCGGCACCTTCCGCGGCCAGTGCACCGAGCTGTGCGGCCGCGGCCACGGCTATATGCCGATTGTCGTCGAGGTGGTGGCGCCCGATGCCTACCAGGCGTGGGTAGATACACGCACCGACACCGGCGCGCAGGTAGCGAACGCACAATAACTTGAGAGTTTCGTCATGTCGCCCGCGGCGGCATGCAGATGGAGACAGACAGCATGGCAACGGCAGCAGCAGACATCACCGAACACCACGATGATCACGGCCCGGCAAAGGGTATTGGTCGCTGGTTGTTTTCAACAAATCATAAGGACATCGGCACGATGTACCTGTTGTTCAGCCTGACGATGTTCTTCATCGGCGGCGCCATGGCCATGGTCATTCGCTCCGAGCTCGCCGTGCCGGGACTGCAGCTGGTGGATCCCGGGTTCTTCAACTCGATGACGACGATGCACGCGCTGATCATGGTGTTCGGCGCCGTCATGCCGGCGTTTGTCGGCCTCGCAAACTGGATGATCCCGTTGATGATTGGCGCGCCTGACATGGCGCTGCCGCGCATGAACAACTGGTCGTTCTGGATCCTGCCGGTTGCCTTCGGCATCCTGCTCTCAACGCTGTTTATGCCGGGCGGTGCGCCTGCCGGCGGCTGGACGATGTATCCGCCATTAATCCTGCAAACGGGCGATGCCTTTCCGTTCCTGATCTTCGCTGTGCACCTGATGGGCATCTCGTCGATTATGGGAGCGATCAACGTCATCGTGACGATTATCAACATGCGCGCACCAGACATGTCCCTCCTGAAAATGCCGATGTTCGTCTGGACCTGGTTGATCACGGCGTACCTGCTGATCGCCGTGATGCCGGTGCTCGCTGGCGCCGTAACCATGTTGCTGACGGACCAGTTCTTCGGCACCAGCTTCTTTTTGGCGGCCGGCGGCGGTGACCCGGTCATGTTCCAGCACATCTTCTGGTTCTTCGGGCA
>JBATID010000195.1:0-4432 GCA_049667545.1 Woeseiaceae bacterium | reverse complement strand
TCATCGCCCGCGCGTACGGCCCGTACGAACAGCGGCACAGCGGTATCTGGTTCATGATGGCAGCGCCGTCGACCAGCCAGCCGATCGCGCCAATGTCCGCCCATGTCAGCGTCGGGTAATTGAAGATGCTGGAGTACTTGGCTTTACCCGACAACAAGTCGGCAACCATCTGCTCGCGCGACACGCCCAGTGTCTCGGCAGCGCTGTAAAGATAGAGCCCGTGTCCGGCCTCATCCTGCACCTTTGCAAGGAGGATGGCTTTGCGCTGCAGCGATGGCGCACGTGTCAGCCAGTTGCCTTCCGGCTGCATGCCGATAATCTCCGAGTGCGCGTGCTGTGAGATCTGCCGCACCAGCGTGCGTCGGTAAGCCGCCGGCATCCAGTCTTTGGCCTCTATTTTTTCCTCGGCATCGATGCGCGCCTGGAACGCCGCAAGCTGCTGCGCCGTCTCCTCGCTCTCTGGGCCACTGTTTTTGTTGCCGGACTGGTCGAGACCCTGTGTGTACATGCGCGCTTACCCCTGTTGTCAGCTCTTCAATGTGACACGGCCTTTCACGATTATCAATATTTTCAGTATCATTTCAGGGTGCGGTTACGGATGCCACGGAGCTCGCCGAGCGGCCGCGAAACAGCGCCACCAGCGCGACGTTTTGCAGCGACAAGATCACTCACTGAGTACAAGCTCCGGCGCCGGTCGAGGACGGGCGGGCAGCCCGCCGAATCGCCGGCCGTAGTCTCGCGATGGCGGCGGTAGCGGACCGTCGGCCGTCTCCATCGCAGTTTCGACGTAGGCGTCGGCCTGCGCGTACAGCATGCGGTAGAGATTGCGGCATAGCTGATACGCCGCACCACCGTGCCAGCCGCTCGGCAACAGCTCCGCCGGCAGCCAGGGATCGCGCAGCAACACCTTGCGGTACTCCTGGATGAGCAGCGTTCGCACGATAAATGATGATTTATCAGAGAGTTGTCGTTTACCAGCCAGGGCCCGGTGCACCGGCCGGAAGCGCTCGACAAACGCCTCGTAGCGCTTGTCGAGATCATCGAGATGCCAGCCGTCGCGGGTAAGCTGCCGCATTGCCGCGTCGCCGCCGAGCGTCGCGCCGCTGAGCACGACGACGTTCTCGGTGACGCCGAGGCGCTGCAGCGTGAGCTTCAGGTCACCGGGTTGCGGCGACGGATGTGCGAGAACGTCGGCGGAAAGATTGCCGAATCCCAGCCAGCGGCATTCGCGGCGCAGCGCTTCTCGCGACTCGGCGTCGAGCGTCGCCGTCAGCAGCAGTGTCCATTCGCCATTCCACTGTGAGGACCGGGCCGCGTAGATACGGTGCGTTGCCTGATCAAAACGCTCGCGTCCCTCATCCGTCAGACTGTAATAGGAGCGTCGACCGATCTGCCTGGACTTTAGCCAGCCGTCCTGGACCAGCCGGAACGCCGAGGTGCGCACCAGCCGGTCACTCACGCCAAAGCCGGCCATGACCCTGATCAGGCTACCCAACCAGACCGTACCGCCGCGTGGCGCAACTGCATCGCCAAAAACGGTGGTGATCAGCGAGCCGGAGCGCAGCGTCGGGCGCGCGCGAAATTCAGCAATCAGTTTGCTGCAGGCTGTTTCGGGGGTCATCAGGTCGTCGCTTGCTTTCGCACCGGCTGACCGTACAATCTGATACGAATAATTTCAAATTTATTAATTTCTGTATCCCCGCATCACAAGGAGACACCGGATGAAGCTCGGCAATTTCGTGCAGGACCAGTGGCTCGACGGTGATGGCGATGGCACCCGGCTAAGAAGCGCCGTCAGCGGTGACCCGGTTGCCCGCATCACCAGTGACGGCCTCGACTTCACGGCAATACTCGAGCATGCGCGGCGCGTCGGTGGCCCGAACCTGCGGCGTTTCACCTTCCACGAGCGGGCCGCAATGCTGAAAGCACTGGCCCGGCACCTGCAGGAGCACAAGGAAGAGTTCTACAGCCTCT
Organism: Woeseiaceae bacterium; assembly: GCA_049667545.1. Lineage (GTDB taxonomy): Bacteria > Pseudomonadota > Gammaproteobacteria > Steroidobacterales > Woeseiaceae > UBA1847. The sequence continues at coordinate 2,458 of JBATID010000195.1, read as the reverse complement.
CGACCGAGACCGGTGCCACGCGGGCCGACAGCTGGGTGGATATCGATGGCGGTATCTCAACGCTGTTCGTGTTCTCGAGCAAAGGGCGCCGGGAAATGCCGAACGACCATGTCTATCTCGACGGGCCACCCGAAGTGCTGTCGCGCAATGGCACGTTCACCGGTCAACACATCTGCACACCGAAGCTGGGTGCTGCCATACATATCAATGCCTTTAATTTCCCCTGCTGGGGAATGCTCGAGAAACTGGCACCAACGCTGCTCGCCGGCGTGCCGGCGATCGTAAAGCCTGCTTCCAGCACGGCCTACCTGACCGAATTGATAGTCAGGCGGCTGCTCGAACCGGGCATCCTGCCGGCGGGCGCGCTGCAACTGATCTGTGGTGGCGTTGGCGACCTGTTCGAGCATCTCGACTGCCAGGATACGATCGCGTTCACCGGTTCAAAAAGCACGGCTGAATTCCTGCAACAGCATCCGCGCGTTGTCAGCGAGTCGGTCGCTTTCACGGCCGAAACGGATTCGTTGAACGCCTGCACCCTCGGGCCGGATGCTATTCCGGGCACGCCCGAATTCGATCTTTTCATTGCGGAAGTAACGCGCGAGATGACCAGCAAGGCCGGGCAAAAGTGTACGGCAATTCGCCGCATCATTACGCCAGCAGCCCTGGTAGACGACGTAGTCAATACCCTCGCCGCGGCGCTGCGTGATGTTCGGATCGGCAATCCGGCCGATAAGGCCGTGACGATGGGGGCGCTCGCGAGCCTTGGTCAGCAAAGCGAGGTTCGTGCGCGGGTCCATGAACTGGCGCAGCAGGCTGAAATCGTCTACGGGGGAAACGAGGAATTCGAGGTCATCGACGCCGATATCGAGAAAGGGGCCTTCTTCATGCCAACCCTGCTCCACTGCGACAAACCGTTCTCGTCGACGGCCGTGCACTCGGTTGAGGCGTTCGGCCCGGTCAGCACCGTGCTGCCGTACAAGACGCTGGACGAAGCCGTTGAACTCTCGCGGCTCGGGGGAGGCAGTCTCGCCGCATCAGTCATCACCAACGACAACCAGGTTGCACGCGACCTCGTGCTTGGCACGGCGCCGTATCACGGCCGTATCCTGGTGTTGAATCGCCATTGCGCTGGCGAGTCGACCGGCCACGGTTCACCCCTGCCGCACCTCGTGCATGGCGGGCCCGGGCGCGCCGGCGGTGGCGAGGAACTGGGTGGTATACGCGGCGTACTGCATTATATGCAGCGCACGGCCATTCAGGGATCGCCGCAGACGCTGACTGCGATCGGCAACCGTTGGATCAAAGGTGCATTGCAGCAGGAGTCGAGCACGCATCCGTTTCGCAAGACCTTCGAGCAACTGGCTGTGGGCGACACGCTGAACACCGCATCGCGCGAAGTCACGCTGGATGACATTCAGCATTTCGCCGACTTTACGGGCGATCACTTCTACGCGCATACAGACGAATCAGCCGCGGCAAAAAATCCGTTTTTCGACGGTCGCGTTGCGCATGGCTACCTGATCGTATCGTTTGCTGCGGGACTGTTTGTTGACCCGGACTTCGGACCGGTACTGGCGAATTACGGTATTGACGACCTGCGCTTCGCCAAGCCGGTCAACTATGGTGACACCCTGAAGGTTCGACTGACCTGCAAACAGAAAACGCTGCGCGCCGGCAGCGGCTACGGCGAGGTTCGCTGGGATACCGAGGTAACAAATCAGGCTGACGAAGTCGTCGCCCAGTACGACGCGCTGACGATGGTCGCCACGGACGACCAGTGGGCATCAGTGCAGTAGTAATTCGACGGGGTCGGTTCAGGCCCGAAACGGCAGCGCCGTATCCGACTTGATCTCCTTGAGAACGATGTTCGAGCGTACCTGTGATACGCCCGGCAGCTTGAAAATAAAGTCGTCGAGAAAACGATTGTAAGCGTCGATGTCCTCGACGACGACGCGCAGGTAAAAATCAGCCTCGCCGCTGGTCGCAAAGCATTCGAGGATCTCCGGGTGTCGCGATACTTCACGCACGAAGTTGTCGACATTTTTTTGCTCATGTCGCTCCAGCGAGACGTGTGCCACCGACGACAAGCCGAAGCCCGCCTTGCGCGTATTGACGATGACCGCATAGCGGTCGATGACACCGCCCTCCTCCAGGCTTTTCACGCGCCGCCAGCACGCCGAGCTCGACATGCCGACGCGTGTGCCAAGTTCCTGCATCGTCAAGCGACTGTCGCGCTGCAGCTCCGTGAGGATCCGGCAATCCTTCGCTTCAAGCATGATTATTCACCATATAGCGTAATTATAGAATACTGTGCCAATTTTTTACTATTTTTGAAAGACTATTTTGTTTTTATCGGTATTTACGGGATGAATGGCACCACCTTTCACGGCAGATCTGAGACACTAGGGGTCCTATCGGACAGCAACCACCAACATGCCCGTAGCCGCTCAACCGACGC
>JBATID010000194.1:0-6825 GCA_049667545.1 Woeseiaceae bacterium | reverse complement strand
GGGCTATATAAATATCGTCATACCCCACACCGCTATTGCCATACGGTGCTTCGTGTGGCCCAGTATTGGATATTGCCATAAAGGATGTTAGCGGCAACGTGCGTTGCATTCTGAATACAGCGCCGCTGAAGACGCGCTGTTGAGTCGCAAATTCTCCGCCGCGCACATAAAGATCATAACGTTGTCCGCCCGCATCGGGCTCTGCATTATTCACGACGCACCAGATCTCATACCATTTTCCTGTTGCCAAAGGTTTTGCGGCGTCGCCGGTCGAGGGGTCGATGATCTTGCTATAGGTTTTGTAGCCGCTCAGGACCATCAATGTCCCATCATTTTTTTGCCCGTCGGACTCCGCCTTATCGGTAACCCGGATCATCGGCTCAAACGCATCGTAATCGTAACCGGGAATGGCGGAGGCTGAGGCATTACTCAGGCCGAAGGAATGATTGTTCGGGAAATACTCGACATTAATGCGCGTGAAGAGCGTATAGGTTTCGCCAACCTGGATGCTCACAGGCAAAGGCTTGAAGCCAATTGCCTTGCGGTTCCCGACGACCCCATCAGCGGCCGGTTTTCTCAGCATGAACTGGTTTCCTGTTTCCGCTTCGATGCGAATCTCGGATATCTGTGGATTGGGGACGACAGGGTCAGTGTCGTTTTGAGCGTCGATATTGGTCCACCCCTGCAACGTCTGAGCACCTTCGAAATTGTCCACCAGGAGCCAGCGGGTTGGGCCCCCGTCCGTATCTGTTTTCGATGGGTACGTGCACGCCGCACACACGAAGGCCGCAAGAAGACCTGCAAAACGTAAAATAGTTGACTCGTTTGGTCGATCCGACATCGTGAGGTGGCCAGTCTAGTTACTTACGGGTTGCCAGCTGGTAGTCGTACAGCGATGGGACGCTGGCGATTCGCGAATTTAAGCTCTCTATATAGGGCTCAGGACGATAATCGAGCCGCAATTGTCGATTGCCATGTAGCCCGATAATCCTTGCTGCTGGTCCTTCGTCGAGTCCCTCGATGAGCACCGTCTCGTCGCTATGGGCACCACTGGTAACCAGTACCTGAATATTCCAGGCCGTATTGAAAGCCCCGTGTCCGGGCTGCCAGTAGCCAGCGCCGCTGCCATCAAAGACAGTAACCGTGGCGTTTTCATCGACGCGCCTGGCCTTTAGATAGAGCGTGACGTTGTCGAAGAGGTTCTGGTGATTCGAACCAGCGTGCTGATCGAGCGTTGCCGAATTCCAGACGGTCGCGTCTTTATAAACGCATTTGGTCGACTGCGTATTGAAAGTGAGCGAATGCAATACCGGGTTGAAAACAACGACTCGTTCGGCGAGCACGTTGTGGACGTTGCCCATGTGAACGCCGTAGTGCGCCGGTCGGCTCCCTTCGGTCACGATGTCCTGCAACGTCAGGTTGGCACTGTTGTACGTCAGGATGCCGCTGTCCGCATTCGTGATACGAACGTTGCGTACCCACGAATCAAAGGCGCTCGTCAGGTAAATGCCGTTGTAGCCACGCTCCATGTGGTGTCCGAACCAGGGCGCAACCGGAAATTCCAAATGCAGGTCTTCAATGCCAACGTTGGTCAGGTGCGACCAGCTGGCGAACGTCGCCGGCAAATCGTCACGGATGTCGTGCATCAGCGGATCTGACAGGGTAATCGTATTGCCGTCGACATTGACGATGCGGGTTGTCTGGCGAACCAACGGACGTTCCGGGAAACTCCAATGATGCGAACCGACCTTGATGTCGTCGCCATAAATTGAGTCGATAATGGCCGCGTCCGGGCCCTCACTATTCGTCCAGTGAATCTGGACGACGTCGTCGGCCGAAAGCGACGTGCTTTTTGCGAGGAGCACCGTTTTTTCTCCGCGCTTACCGGCAGCGATGTTGGCCAGCACGTCAATTTCCGGATCGAACTCGACCAGGTAAGGGGCAGGGCGGGTGCCCGGCTTCTGCACCCAGATGAAACCGCCACTCCACGAGAATTCGGAGAAATAGGAATCGATATTAGCGTCAGGTTCGACCTGGCGCTTGTCGAGATCACGAATGTACTGGCGAAGTTCGTCGAGTGATTTGCCTGTATCGACCTGTGCCAGCGGCAGCGGAAATTCGAGAACGGTGCCTCCTGCGCCTGAACCAGCACCCTGCAGGACGATGTTGCTGCGCTCGATGCGAAGGACTTCGCTGATGCGGTATCGGCCGGCGTCAAAACGAATGCGGACCGGGCCCTCAATGCGATTCGCCGCGTCAAGCGCGGCGAGGATGGCCTTGCTGTCGTCTATGCCGTCGTCGGGTTTCGCACCGTGATCCGCGACCCTGACGAGCTTACCGGCCGCTGCCGGTACAACTCGGGCGCCATTCTCGAAGCCAGCGTAGGAAAAATCAGGCAGAAAGTGTGCCTGGCCGGTTGTCTCATCAGCCAGAATGGCGGGCAATTCGTCGCGGCCGCCGGCCATCACAACCGAAGCGGCGAGCATCGCAGTGGTAAGACCAATTAGGGTTCTGAGAAAACGTTTTTTCATATTTGAATCTCACTATTGGCGTTCGTGCCGATTTGTGAATAGAGTAGCACTGCCTTATCGCTGAGAGTCTACGATGTTTAAGAAAACCTACCAAGCCACGCACCCGTCCATGATCGACGGTACCGACAACCAGATGCTGTGCGATCTCTACCAGGTCACGGGCCTGTTCGTGGCCGACGAGGTCAGCCTCAACTACACGCACAATGAGCGCATGGTCGTTGGCGGCGCCGCTCCGGTTGGCAGCAAAGTGCGTCTTCCCGACCAGGCCGAGCCCGTCGAGGGTGCGCCATTCCTTGAGCGACGCGAACTCGGCGTCATCAACGTGGGCGGCGGCAGCGGCAAGGTGATCGTTGACGGTGAGTCCATCAATCTGGAACCGCGTGACGGCCTGTATGTGCCGATGGGAAGCAAGGAAGTCATTTTCTCAAGTGACGATCCCAAGAAGCCGGCCGAATACTACCTCGCATCAACGCCCGCTCACGCACGTTTCGAACTCGTCAAGATTTCGATCAAGGAAGCCGTCCCGGTCAAGCTTGGCTCCCTCGAAGAGTCGAATGACCGAACGATTTACAAGTATGTCGTGCCCGAGACCTGCCGATCGGCACAGTTGTTACTCGGCCTGACGATCCTCAATCCCGGCAGCGTATGGAATACCATGCCGCCGCACCTGCACGACCGGCGTTCGGAGATCTACTTCTATTTCGAGCTCGGTAAGAATGAGCGTGTGTTCCATTTTATGGGCGAACCGGACTCGATGCGCCATATCGTCATGCACAACAAGGAAGCGGTCATTTCGCCGCCCTGGTCAATCCACATGGGAGCCGGCAACAGCAATTACTCGTTCATCTGGGCTATGGGCGGTGAGAACCTCGACTACACCGACATGAATGTCCTGGATATATGCCAACTGAAATGAGCGAACTGTTTCGCTCCTGTCGGGTAGCGCAATACTGCCGAAATGCACGGTACATTGCGATCGCACTACTGCTTACGTGGTTAGGTGGCTGTGAACAGCAAAGCAATGTCACGGTACTGACGCTTGCGCACAACCTGGATACCGGGCACACAGTCCACAAAGCCATGCTCCTGATGGGCGAACGTCTCGAGGAGTATTCCGATGGGCAACTTCGGATAGCAATCTACCCCGGTGGACAACTGGGATCGGAGCGCGAAAATCTCGAGTTACTGCAAATTGGATCACTGGCGATGACCAAGGTATCGGCAAGCCCGCTGGAAGGCTTCGTTCCGGAAATGGGTTTGTTCAGCTTGCCCTACATTTTTACTGGTCGGGAGCACCACCTGAGGGTGCTTGACTCACCGATCGGCAGGGAACTGCTGGCGTCTCTAAAAGTCGCTCGACTTTACGGCCTTGGTTACTACGACGCCGGCAGCCGCAGTTTCTACACCAGCGACAGGCCAGTTAACTCTCCCGCCGATCTGCACGGCATGAAGATACGAGTCATGAAAAGCCAGACTTCTGTGCGCATGGTGGCGGAACTCGGTGGCAGTCCAACGCCGATATCATTGGGCGAGATTTATACGGCCCTGCAGCAAGGCGTGGTGGACGGTGCCGAGAACAATCCCCCGAGTTTTTATCGACTCAGGCATTACGAAGCGACGCGGTTCTATTCGCTCGACGAACACACGTTCGTTCCCGATGTACTGGTCATGAGCAAGCGGGTTTGGGACGATCTGACGACGACGCAACAGCAATGGCTGGCGCGGGCCGTCGATGATTCCGTTGCGTACCAACGTGAGCTCTGGCAGACGGAGACTGAAGCATCACTGGAAGCCGTGGCCGCGGCGGGTGTGACAGTCAGTTACCCGGACAAGGAGCCATTCCGCGCAGCCGTGAAGGCGATGAAGCAGGGATACCAGGGAACCCGGACAGGCGAAATCTTGCAGGCCATTGAGCAAATGGAATGAACGCGATCCTCGGAACTGTCGACAGGTTGTTGCGCGGAGCTCTTGTAGTGCTGGTCGCTGCCATGGTCGTGTCTGTCACCTGGCAGATTCTGTCGCGTTACCTGTTCGTGGTACCGGCTGCATGGACCGAAGAACTGGCTCGATTCCTGCTAATCTGGATCGGATTACTCGGTGCGGCCTACGCGTATCGGACGCGCAGTCACCTGGGGCTGGATCTGTTGCCCGCCAAGCTGACCGGGCCCGCCAAGGTGAGACTCAATATTGTGTCGCACCTGGTCTGCATGTCGTTTGCCGCCATGGTGCTCGTCGTTGGTGGCGGATCGTTGGTCGCAATGACTTGGGAACTGAAACAATTTTCGGCGGCCATGGGGCTCCCAATTGCCTATGTCTATGCGGTTATTCCGGCGAGCGGCGCGCTGATTTGTCTATTTGCGATCGTCGGCATGCTGGAGCGGCCGGCAGAGGATGATGACTAATGGAACTGGTGATTCTGGTTGCCGTTTTCGTTGTTCTGTTCGCGCTGGGCGTGCCGGTTGCGTTCTGTATCGGTACCGCCACCCTGGCGTCGTTCTTGTTGGCCGTCGATTTTCTGCCAGCCGTAACCACGGTGGCGCAAAGAATGGCGGGCGGACTGAACAGTTTTGCATTGCTAGCAATCCCGCTCTTTATTTTGTCGGGGCAGCTCATGGCTCGCGGCGGCATTGCCCGGCGGCTGATTGACTTTTCGAAAGCGCTTATTGGTATGGTGCCGGGTGGGCTCGCCTTCGTAAACGTCATTTCCTGCATGCTGTTCGGCTCGATCTCGGGGTCCGCCGTCGCCGCAACGTCTGCGGTGGGCGGATTCATGATTCCGGAGATGACCAAGGAAGGCTACGATCGCAATTTCAGCGCCGCGATAACCGCAACCGCATCGACGACCGGCCTGCTGATTCCACCCAGCAATATCCTGATCATCTACGCAGTAGCGAGTGGCGGCGTGTCGATCGCGGCGTTGTTCGTCGCGGGCTATTTGCCCGGGATACTGATGGGCCTTGCGCTGATGATCGTCGCTGCCGGTTACGCGCGGAAACACCAACTGCCTGCCGGGCAGCGGGTGAGCCTGCGCGATGTAGCGTCGAAAACATTCGCAGCGTTGCCCAGCTTGCTTCTGGTACTGATTGTGATCGGTGGAATCCTCGGTGGCTTGTTTACAGCGACCGAAGCGGGCGCTGTCGCCGTCCTCTATGCGCTGACCCTTGCTGTATTCATCTATAAGGAAGTAAAGGTCGCTGAGCTCGCGGAAATTTTGTTGCGGTCGGCCGAGACGACGGCGATTGTCATGTTTCTCATCGGCACGTCCATGGCCATGTCGTGGTTGCTGGCCTACGAAAATGTTCCCGGGGAGATGGCGTCCTTCCTGCTCGGTCTCAGTGACAATCCAATCGCGATTCTGTTATTGATTAACCTGCTGTTGCTGGCTGTCGGCATATTTATGGATCTGACACCGGCCGTGCTGATATTTACGCCAATTTTCCTGCCTGTTGCGGTGGCACTCGGCATGTCACCGCTACACTTTGGCATTATGATGATCATGAACCTGACCATCGGGCTGTGTACCCCGCCAGTCGGTAGCATCCTGTTCGTGAGCTGTGCCGTCGCAAAGATCAGTATTGGCAAGATCGTTCGGCCGATGATTCCGATGTACGCGGCCTTGTTTGTTGCATTGATGTTGGTCACCTATATTCCTGCGTTCAGTGAATTTCTGCCACGCTATTTCGGACTGATTGACTAGGGCTTTAAGAATGGGCAAAACGGATATGTTCAACCTGAGCGGCAAAGTAGCGCTGGTAACGGGTGCGACTCACGGGCTCGGCATGGCGATGGCCAATGGCCTGGGCGCCGCTGGCGCGAGACTTGTAATCAACGGCAACTCGTCACAGAAAAAAATCGACAAGGCAGTAGCGGCCTATGTGGACGCAGGATTCGACGCGTCCGGCTACCGTTTCAATGTGACGGATGAGAATGAAGTTGAGGCTGGTGTTGAAGAAATCGAGTCAGACGTCGGCCCGATCGACATTCTCGTCAATAACGCCGGCATCATTCGCCGTGTGCCGTTGCTGGACATGCCGCTCGACGAATGGGAGTTGGTCATCAAAACAGATCTGACCAGCGCTTTTATCGTATCCAAATCCGTTGTGTCGCGAATGGTGAAACGAGGTGCCGGCAAAGTCATCAATATTTGTTCGATGATGAGTGAGCTGGGCCGAGACTCGGTCGGGGCCTACGCCGCGGCAAAAGGCGGACTGAAAATGCTCACGCGAAACATGGCGACAGAATGGGCGCGGCACAATATTCAGGTCAATGGGATAGGCCCGGGCTACTTCGCCAC
>JBATID010000193.1:0-32099 GCA_049667545.1 Woeseiaceae bacterium | reverse complement strand
ATGATCATTCGTACGACTCTCGATTGCGGAAGTGGGTCTTCAGGAGTTCGTCGACTTCGAAACGTCGCATGTGCCCGCTCTGGCCATCGACTTCATGGCAGAGCCCCCACCGCAGACCCTCAAGTGGATGGTCATCATGGTTGTCGCAGCGATACAGTCCGTTCGCCTCGGGCGCGCCCTTAATGTACGCCATGATCTCGAAGTTGATGCCATCGGGTGACCATTGCATCGTGTTGCGCTCAGGTCCGTCTGTCGTCAGCATCGCTGCGACGCCGCCGTTGTAGTGCCAAACACAAACTTCGTGACCTGAGTTCGTCACTGGATTGTATTCGCTGCGTACGTAGGGGCCTTCGGGCTTGTCGGAGATTGCAACACCCCATTTGGTTTCACGCCCGCCCATGGACATCTGTTCACCCATAGCTTCGCCCTTGTAGTACAGGTAGAACTTGCCGTTGAAGAACATCAATGTCGGGTCGTGAGTCTTGTGACTATCGAACCCACCCTTCTTCTCGACCTTGAATCGGTTGTCTTCCTCCCCTTGCCACACACCATCTTCCGTCGGCTCAAGGATCGGACCCGGCACCTTGCTCCAGGGCCCGTTCGGCGACTCGGCGACAGCCATCGACACTTTCTCGAAGGATCGTCTGACGTAGGGTGACTTCACTACCTGGTAGACGAGATAGTACTTGCCGTCATGCGCCAGCACTTCCGGCGTGAAAATACTGCGATCGTCATAGCACCCCGGCTCGCCGCGCTCGACTGCGACGCCTTGTTCCTGCCAGTGCCAGCCGTCCTTGCTGGTCGCATGCCAGATGTCGCAGTGGTCCCAGGGAAAAGTCTTGTTGTCCGGGTCGCCGCTACCGAAGCCGTGGCTCTTGCCCGTGGACTTGGTGTACCAGACGTGAAACATACCATCGACCTTGATGACCGCACTCGGGTCGCGGCGCACCATGCCATCGCGGTGCTCTGCCAGATCGCCGCTGATCGGCTTGGTGACAATCTCGCAATACCACTCGTCGTCGCGCGTGTAGTTTCTCGCACGTATCGAGGCGGCGCTTAGCTTCTCTGTCATTCAGGGCTTCCCGTAATTCTGATGCGGTTAATGAACCGGCTCTCAGGCAATATTCAGTCGTCGAATCGGTGCAGGTAGGGCCAGCCCGGATACTGCTCGCCGCTGGCCGGGTCTGTATCATTGCCCCAGCACTCAAGCAATGCGGTGCGGTCTTTCTGGTTAACACGCACGATGCCATAGCCCTCACTGGGGATCGACCGGTCAGCAGTCGACACCATCCAGCTGACCTGACCTTCTTCGAACTCGGCCTTGGTCATGTTCGGGTTCGCGACAGCCAGCACACGCATTTTGTTGCCAAAGCAGTCGACGAAATTACCCGTGTTGGGATCGCCGTTGCGTTGGTTCTCGAGCTTGCCATCGCCCTCGAACCAGCGCTGCCAGAAGGATGCTGCGGCAGGTCCAGCGAAGAACACCGCGCCATCTTCGTAGTCGTCGATACCCTGGTGCGCGATCAGACCGAGGTGCTGGTCACCGGCGAGCACAAGCGCTTTTGCTTCTGACACGAGTTTGACCGCCCGTGTGCGCCCGTCAGGTGGATAGCCATTCGCATCGTAGTCAAGTAACGGCTCCAGTTTGGCGTCGGTTTGCGGGTTACCCCAGATGGAGGCAGCTATGCAGATCTTGGGAAACTCGGTATTGGTCTTGCCCCACTCGGCGAGAAATGCCTCCTGGCGTTCCCCCAGCAACACGCCGCTCGTTGCCAACGGATCCGATTCATAATCGGGTGGCGTCTTCCACTTGCGGTCTTCGACCAAGGCGAAGCTCACGCCGCCGTAGATGAACTCGCCATACGTGACCGGCAGGTCGTACTTGATCGGCGTCGGATCGTAGGGATCCGGATTCGCCCCGTGCTCGATATTGAACACCATGCGTACGACATCCTTATCCCACTTGTAGCCGCCCTCCTCTTCTTTCGGCAACTCCGAGCCGTCGCCCGCGTTGCCCCAGACATTGCCCTGCAGAATGTCGTGGTCGTCGGCGAGGACGACCGTCGGCTTGCTGCGCACCGAGTCGCGGAACGTCCAGTACCAGAGGTACCAGCGATACAACGTATCGAGCTTGGCGTCCGGCGTGTTGTTGCCGTGGCGTGTTGGGAAGGTTTCGTAGTATTGATCCCCACAGAAGACGTACAAGTCAGGCTCGTGCGAGTCGCAGTAATGAACCAACTTTTCGTGGGGGAACAGGATATTGTCCGGCGTGAACCGGCCCGGCATCGTCTCTTTTGAGTTAGCCGGACTGAACTCCACAGAGTCGACGCTTTTTGAGACAGGAATCAGGCAGGAGTACAACGCAATTCGAAGCTCTCGCTCGTCGCCAGGGTCTTTCAGGATTTGCCCGTCAAACTGCGCGGTGTCACTGCCGTCGGGATCAACGATGCGGTAGTCAAAAGTCGACTCGTAGTCCCAGTCTTCGAACCGGAACGCGGCCATGTAACCATCACCGATCTCCGCGACCGGCCCGCGCGTCCATTCGGTCTCTCCTGCCACCCGATAGTCCAGCCGCGCTCTTGGTTGTTCCGCTGCCGATAGGGGCAGGTACTGCGTCGTCATCTTAAGGACATTGCGATTAAGGCTGTGAAGGCACCCCATGACTGGACCGAGTTCGCGTTCCGGGTACTCGCCGATCTTGTAGCCGCCGGATTCGATATCCGTGAACCACCAGCGCGCGCCTGCGGCATGCGACGGCGGCGATGAAACCAGTGAGATCCCGCCCTGAAGCTCATGCGCCGGCACGCCTGTGCGCACCGCAAAGCCGAGTTCGTCACCGGACTTCCCGTCGGTAGCAACGAGGCGCACATCGAACAAGCCACCGTCGACGGGATCGATGTGGCAATCAAGAATGATCTCGCGCGTGCCGACAGGTCCGGTAGTTGCACCATCATTCCGAGCGATCCGTTCGAATTCGAGTGGCTTGTCTTGCGACGAAAAATCTCTGAACGACAATTCGCCACTGTGATCGATGACAGCGAGAAAACCGCCGTTGGTGCCAGCGCGAGAGTGCACAAGCGCGGCGCCACGATAATCAAGCTCACCGTGCCCGGCTCCAAGCAGGAAGCCACAGAATCCGCTGCGATCCGCGTCAACGAGCCCGACGCGTACTCTTATGCGGCCGGCCTCGTGACCGTCCTCGAGGAATCGTGTTAGCAGGGCAACCGTCCGGACTTCGAAACTCTGCTCTCCCCGCAGGCACTCGATTCGCCCGTTCGCCAGGTGCCAATCCTGCAGACGATTGGCCCAGAACGACTCGCCAAGCCAGGGGCGGGATACACCAGTCGGCAGGGACTGCACGGAACGAGTCGTTGTGAGCGCGGGTCGTTGTGCGGCTGAGCAAGCTGCCAGCGACGGCGTTATGGTCGCGCCAATCGTTGCAGCTGCTGCCTTGATGAACTGCCTTCTTTTCACTGGTTTCCCCTCCCGAACGTGACCGCTCATTCTACGCGATATTGTCAACAATAAACAATACTGTTAGATTGGTCGATCGCCACGGGAGAGACCATGAAAAACAGTACCTTAGGACCCTTCCTGCTATGTCTGTCCGCTTGCGGCGGCGTGGATAATCTCGCGCCCGAACCTCGCTTCGCTGACGTCACAGCGGACGTCGGCCTGCGTTCCGAGGCAACCTGGAAGTACGGCGGCCCAACGCTGGCGGACCTCAACAACGACGGTCGCTACGACCTCGCTATGACGAATCATCACGAGGCTCCGGCGCAGTTGTTCTTCGCGACTGATGACCATCGTTACGTTGAGAGCGACCCCATCATGCACCGGGACGTGCACGGAATCGCAGCGGGCGACTACGACCGTGACGGCCTTGTCGATCTTATCGTCTCAATGGGCGGCGGCAATGGCACGACCCCACAGCCGCCGCGACTGCTTCGCAATACGGGAGGTGGCTTCGAGGACGTAACAGTGGCGGCCGGGATCGCGGACCTCGGTGCGCGCGGTCGCTCGGTACGCTGGATCGACCTCGACAGCGACGGTGACCTCGACCTGCTGGAAATCGTCGCGCAGCAACTGGCAACCGAGACCGGCCCGCGCAACATCCTGTTTGAGAACCTTGGCGATGGGACCTTCAAGTATCGGGAGAGTCCCGTTTTCGAAGACATCGAGGCCGAACGCGTACTTATTACCGATATTGATAACGACCACATTCCCGACCTCGTGACGTTTACGCCACTGTCGATCCTGAAAGGTGACGACAATTTTGGCTTCACCGACGTCAGCGCACAATGGTTGACGGGCCTCACCGAGGCGGATCGCGAACACGCGATGGCTGCGTCGGAAGCAGACATCGACAACGACGGCGACATGGACCTCTACATCGCACGCGGCAAGACGTACTACGAGATCGCCAACAACTCGCTGGAACTGGATGAGAGCGGTCGTATGAACCTGCGCGATGAAGGCAACGCTGGCCATGACCACGTTGAATTCACGGCTGGCGAATCGGTGGGTCTTCTCGACTTCTGGCACTGGCCGCGCGGCGTGGACCTGACGCTTCCGGTCTATCTTGGTGACGGCAGAGAGGTTCTCGATACACCAACAAATGAGGTGCCAGTCAATTCATTTGAGGCGGCCGGTTTCCCGGAAGTACTCGATAAAAACGGCTGGTACCTGGGCTATCTCGGCGACGGCCGCTGGAAGCTGGCCTGGAATCTCAACGACAACCTGGCCTGGGACCTGCGCGCCTCCGTGACGGGCGTGAGGCGAACACATCCTGCATGGGAGCCGCAGGACCTTCGCGTGCCCGACCTGCTGCTTGTTAACGAGGGCGGTCACTATCGGAACGCGTCCGACCGGCTACCGGTTGAGTCAGGGCACAACAACTGGGGCGTCATCACCGCGGATTTCGACAACGACGCCGATGCCGATTTCTTTATCTGGCGATTCGGGCAACTGCACGGTCGCGTTGCCGACGTGTTGCTCATCAATGATAGCGGCTCCTTTACCTCATCGATCACACATGGCGCGACCAATCTCGGCGGCGGCGGCCACGGCGATATGGGCGCTCCGCTCGACTATGACGGCGATGGCTGGGTCGACATCCTGAGCGGTAGCGACGATGCAGGTTACTGGAACCTGTTCAGGAACCAAGGCGGCAAGAACAACTCGATTACGGTACGAGTCGGCGACTCGCCCAACGACACGGACGCGCACGGCGCTGAAGTAACTGTCACTGGCAACAGGGTGACTGACACTCAATTTCGGCGGGTGGGTTCGGCCGGCGCGGTGCATTCGCAGGGCCTCAACAACCTCGTGCACTTTGGCTTGGGCGACAAAGACAGCGTCTCCGTGAAAGTCCGCTGGCGGGATGGCAGTGAGCAGATTCTTGAAGACCTCCCTGCGGGTGCCACGCATGCCTTCGGCCAATAAACTAGTCACCGTACAGTCGATTCGGTAACCACAGCGCGATATCGGGTACGAATACCAGCAACAACAAGACGCCGACCAACGGAACGAGGAAGGGTATTGTCGCGCGAACACATTCCTCGAACGGGGTCTTTGACACTTTCGCAAGCACGTAGAGCACCATGCCGACTGGCGGTGTCAGCAGGCCGATCATCAGGTTCAGTACTAAGACGATACCCAGGTGTACGGGATCGATGCCAACGGCCAGAGAAACCGGTAACACGAGCGGCGCGAGAATCGTGATTGCCGCGATAGTTTCCATGAAGAATCCGACTGCGAACACAAGCACCATGATGGCGAGCAGCACGAGTGTTTTGTTGTCGGTCATCGCCAGCAATCCGCCGGCGATGCCATCCGCCACCTGATTTGCCGTGAGGACCCACGCGAACAGCGCCGCCGATGCAACGATCATCAACACCGCGGCCGTTGTTTCTATCGTCGCCATCATGGCATCAATCACACTACGCCATGTCAGCGACCGGAAAACCACAGCACCTACGAGCAGCGTATACGCGACAGCAGCGATCGCAGCCTCTGTCGGAGTGAAGATACCGAACACGATTCCGCCGACCACAATCACAGGCGCCAGCAGTGGCAAGAAAGCGCCGCGAGCCGCCTTGAATGCAGCACCCAGGGAAAATGCCGCTTCGCGTTTATAGCCACGGCGAACAGACATCCAGTGCACCATCGCCATCAGAGAAAGAGCCATCAGCAGCCCGGGTATCAGTCCGGCCGCAAATAGCTGGCCGATAGAGACTTCGGCGACGACACCATAAATAATCAACGGCAACGATGGCGGAATAATCGGCCCTATTGTCGACGACGCAGCGGTTATGCCGACGGAAAAACCCCGATCGTAGCCGGCGTCGCGCATGGCTTTGATTTCGACCGCACCCAGACCTCCCGCGTCCGCGACTGCAGCTCCTGACATGCCTGCAAATATTACGCTGGCACCGATATTGACGTGACCGAGACCACCAGGAGTCCAGCCGATCATCGCTCGTGCGAACGCGAAGATACGGTCCGTGAAACCGGAAGCATTCATGAGGTGCCCCGCGAGGATGAAAAACGGAATCGCGATCAGCGTGAAACTATTGAGTCCGTTGATGATTGTGTGCACAGCCGCGACGCCGGCTATGCCTTCACCAAAGAAATAGACGAGTGAGGACAAGCCGAGAGCCACATAGATCGGAGCGCCGGACGCAATTAGCGCGCCCAGAATCACGAGGACAAGAACCAGCGCAGTCACGTCGCGTCCTCCCCAGCAGCAGCATCTTCAATGGCCTGCCTGATTTCCTCAGCACCCATTTGAGCACGCTGTCGCAGATTGTGAAGAGAGATCAGCGTAGCCGCCAGCAACGCCATAGCGACCGCGCCATAGACGATGCTCTTGGGCAAATCCACAGAAATCATGCGGCGGTCCGCAACAAGTGCCAGCTGCAAACAAAGCACCGTAAGCGTCGCATTGAAAACAAGGCTCGCAGCATCCGTGAGCAAGGCCAGCGCCTTTACGTTGGGGCCAGTTAAGTGTCGGTAAATCACCTCCAGAAAAATATGTCCGCCACGACGAAGTGCCGTTAGTGACCCGAAGTAGGCGACACCGATCAGGAGATAGCGAGCGATCTCCTCGGTCCAGGCAACGCTGTCATTGAGTACGTAGCGAGACAGGAACTGCAGCAAGACAATTGCGGCAAGCAGGCAAAATAATATGAGCGCCGGCACGTCGGTCCATTGGATATCGCCGTTTTCCTGCTGCTTCATTATTTCGCAAGAGCCCTGAGTCGCTCCAGATACTTAGGGTCGAACGGATACTCTCGGCCTTCGAACTCCTCATCAACAGCGGCACGAAATGCCTCGCGGTCGACTTTGTTCACAATAAGTCCCTCTGCTCGAAACCAGTCGATGAGTTCATCCTCGCTCTTGGCAATCGAATGCGACGCTCGGTCAGCCGCGCGCCAGGCGATGTTCCGAAGCAACTTGGCGTCATCCTCACCGAGTCGCTCTATCGTGCTCATGGACGTGACGGTGATTAGAGACGGGGCGATGTGACCGGTCAGATTGATATGGCTTTGCACCTCGTAGAAGCGTTTGAACTTGATTGTCGTCAGCGGATTTTCCTGCGCATCGACGACGCCCTGCTGCAATGCGAGATACACCTCGGCGAACGGCATCGGTGAAGCATTCGCCCCGGTTGCAGCAGGCAAAATCAGGTACACCGGAGCGTTGGGCACGCGAATCTTGAGGTCGCGCATATCGTCGGGGTGCAGAATCGGACGGTTCGCCGTCACATGTCGAAACCCGTAGTAAGTCAGACCGATAATGCTTGTATTCGTGGCCTTGCCGTATTCGGCTGCGATCTCCTGGAAAAGGGCCGAATCACGATATGATTTCCAGTGAGCAAAATTCTCGATAACAAAGGGAAAATCCGATAGAGAGATCGGCGGGTAGTCGTTCGCGACAAAAGCGGCACCTGTGTAGATGATGTCGACCGCGCCAAGTGAAAGTGATTCGTTGATGGCGCTTTCGTTGCCAAGCGCGGATGCCGGATAAACGCGGATGCGGTATCGCCCGTCGGTGGCATGCTCGAATTCCTCCGCCGCCCAAAGTGCTTGTTCATGATATGGCGAGCTAACTTCGTAGACATGCGCCCAGCGTAGTGTGCGCGTATTGTCGACGCGAAAGATCAATGACAACAGCAGTGCCGTGGCGATGATCGCGATGAACGCGAGTGCAACCTTGGCGTCTGACAACTTCACTTCAGCTGCAGCGCCAGTAACGTGTCGTGGGCCGTTATGAACAAGGTTTTTTCATCCGTCGACAGTTTGCAGTTGGCCGTCCAACGTCCTGTGAAAATCCTGGCAAGTACATCGCCTTCGGGCGAGAACAGCCAAACGCCGCCCGGGCCGGTCGCAAGAATGACTCCGCTCGAGTGCACTGTCATGCCGTCGGGGTTGCCGGGGTATTGCCGGGAGGCCTCTGTTGCGTCAAAGAACACACGTTTGTTGGCGAGCGTGCCATCAGCAAGCACATCGTAGGCCAGCCAGTGCGGGTTCGACTCGTCGGAGACCGCCACATACAACGTCTCATCGTCGATGGACAGGCCGATACCGTTCGGCGCAGAAACCGTATCGTCGAGCAATTCAAGCTCTCCGTTCGCGCTCAGGCGGTAGATCCCCTGGAAATCCAGCTCCCTGCGCTCGTCTTCGAATCGGCCGTCGAGCCCGTAGGGTGGGTCCGTAAAGAACAAACTCCCGTCACTGCTGAATACGCCGTCGTTCGGGCTGTTCAATCGCCGCCCGTGGTGTCGCCCGACAAGCGTTCGAAATCGGCCGACCGGTTTGGTCAGCGGTGCGTCCATCACCGCGACCCGACGATCCCCCTGTTGGAACAGTACGAGTTCCCCCTCATCATTCAGGAGCAAACCGTTCGAGCCCTGTACTGAATCGCCCTCAACAAGACCCGTTGATCCGGATTTGTCGAGATAGAGACTCACGCCCTCGCCCGGCACATACTTGTGAATGACGTTATTCGGAACATCGGAGAAAAGCAGGTATCCACCGTCTTCGATCCAGAGCGGCCCTTCTGTCCAGGCGAAGCCGTCCCCCAGGACCTCGAGTTCTTCTTTCTCATCAATAAGCGACTGCGCCCTGTCGTCGAGAATCTTGATTGGGCCGACCGTGCCTGCACACGAGCAGGTAAGGGCCGCTATAGCGACGAAGCTGACTCTACGTAGCATGTTGTGGCGTCTCCAAGTTTTCATGCATGTCGATTCTCTCGATTTTACCAACGAGAAACAGGAACGAAAACGCGCCGAGGAACGCGAGACCGCCGATAAATGCCAGCGCAGGCCGGAAATCACCTTCGGTGACGAGGAAGCCGATTGCGATGGGCACGACGACTGCCGACAGGCTGGAAACGAAATTGAACGCACCACCGACCAGGCCTATAAGTCGCGGCGGCGCGAGAAACGACACGAACACCCAGGCGATCGATGACAAACCATTGCCAAAGAACGCAACGGACAGACACACGATGACCCAAAACGTGTCGTCAGTGTAGTTCGCGCCGACAATGCATGTCGTCAGCAACATGCCGACAACAACGGGTGCCTTGCGCGAGAATTCGTTGGAGAAGCCGCGTCGAACGAGGAAATCCGAGGTTAGACCCGACACCAGCACGCCGCAAAACGCGGCCACAAATGGTACTGAAGCGAGAAACCCTGACTTGACGAAACCCAGCCCCCGGTACTCAACGAGGTATGTCGGAAACCAGGTCAGGAAAAATATCAACGTACCGCCGAGGCAGAACTTGCCGATGTAGATACCCCATAGTTTCCTGTTCGAAAAGACGGTGCCGAAATCGGCGAATGTCACTTTATGCGCCGCTTCTTCGGGCGTCTCGCTCGTGTCGTCCGCGTTAATCAGAGCAAGTTCTGCGTCGTTTACGCCGGGGTGCTCGCCTGGATCGCGGTACACCACGTACCAGACGACTGCCCACACGATTCCCACAAGTCCCGAGATAATGAACAGGCCGCGCCAGCCAAAGCGATCCTGGATCAGGGCGAGGATCGGAATCAGGAAGGCAAGACCTATGAATTGTCCGGACGTATAGACCGCGATCGCCGTTGCACGCTCGTTGCTTGGAAACCAGGCAGTCGCGATCTTGTTATTGCACGGATAGGTCGGCGCCTCGAATACGCCAATCGCCATGCGACAACCAACCAGCGCAGCAAACGAACTCACAAGGCCCTGGACGAGCGTGGCCAAAGACCACAGGACCAGCATAAGCGGGTACAGGACTCTGACCTTAACAAGGTCGACAGCAATACCTCCCGGCAGCTGCAGTGCCGAGTAGGTCCAGCCGAACGCCGAAAATATAAGTCCCAGCTGTACCGGGCTCAGCGACAGGTCGTCCGATAGCGCTGACGCCGCTACCGAAATATTTGTGCGGTCCATGTAGTTGATCACGACACTGATGAACACCAGCGTCAGGATATTGAATCGCTTCTTTGTTGGTTTCTCCACTAATCAGGACTAAGACGCGGCGGCGTGTCGCCGGCCTCGGCGCATGATCAGCTTCCGCACGTTACCAATCGACGCGAGCAACAGCCATGCTGCCTGCAGGTAGCCGCGTTTGTAGAGATCGGTAAGTACGTCATCTTCGAGCTTGCTTAGCTTTTCGTCGTGTACCGTGTATAGGCCTTCGAAGCGTCTCTTCTCGCCGCCGGGAAACTGGACATCGAGTTGCGCCGCTTCGACCAGGTCGTGCTTGGCGAGGGTATCTATGAAGGCCTCTGTCGATGCGGCGGCAGGGCGAAACTCCGCCAGCATGTTGCTAATTCTCTGCAGGAACGGCGTCCCGCTCCCGTCCTCGTTGAACAGCTTCTCACCCTCTTCTTCCTGGACCCGATTGCTATCCATATCCAGCGAGATAACGAGGCTGGTGGGGTCCGGCTTACCGTCTTTCTCAGCCGTATAGCTCAGGGAAAATGGTTGCCCGCGCACTTGAATGGGTACGTACACTGCGTCCCATTCGTCGCCGTCCAGGAAGAGATTCTCACCCTGATCGAATCCGAGCATCGCACACATGCTGAATCGACCCGATTCGTTGTCTTTCACCAGGACGACCGGATACTCCAACGCAAGGTTGCGCAGTTCGTCCGCCACGACCGGCACGATATGAGTATTTTCACCATACTCGGCACCACGCTTTGTCACGACGCGAAGGTTGCGGTGCAGTTCGCTGTGCAGCGCTGTGATATCAGCCACTTCGAGATTCCTTATTCAATACCAAAGTCATAAACGACAGTTTCCAGGTACTTCTCGCCAGGCCGCAATAGCGTCGACGGAAATTGCGGATGATTTGCCGCATCCACAGGGTGCTGGGTTTCAAGGCAAAATGCCATGTACGGCCCATAGGCAATGCCGTACTTACCAACAAACGCATCAGTCAGCCCCATCGCAACGTAGAACGTCACGTCTGGCTGGGTCGAGGACACGGTTAGCTTGCGGCCCGATTCGGGGTCAGACACCACAGCGACCACTTCGAGTTCACCAGCCGGCTTGTTGACGACGTAGTCGTGGTGGTACCCACCGAGCGGTATCTGCTCCATGTTATCGCCAAGACGCGTCGGTGCGCGCAGGTCCCAGGGCTTGCCATCGAGGGAATCGATCTCGCCCGTCGCGAGAACTTCGTCCAGAACAACGTAGCGATCAGCATCGATCATGGCCACGTGGTCGTGAATCGTGGACGCCGCACCGTTCAGGTTGAAATAGCTGTGCTGCGTGAAGTTAACGTGAGTTGCTTTGTCGGTCTCCGCCTCGAATGTGACATGCACGGCGTCGTCATCGGTGAGGATATACGTCGCGACCGAGTCCAGGTTGCCCGGGAAGCCGTGCGACCCGTCCGGTGAGCGATAGCGAAACCTGATTCCGGCGCCCAACTCGTTCTCGACGAAATCGGCGTCCCACACGGCGTTCTCGAATTCCCCACCGCCGTGGATAGTGTTGTCACCTTCGTTCTTTGTCAGTTCGTAGACGACACCGTCGATCTCGAAGCGTCCATCCCGGATACGGTTCGTGTATCGCCCGATCGTCGCACCGATACTCTGGTTGGGCGCAACGTACTGCTCGAGGTTATCGAAGCCAAGCACGACGTCATCGAGCTGCCCGTTGCGGCCCGGGACATGCAGTTCGACGATCTTGGCGCCGAAATCCGTCATCCGGAGGGTCACGCCGTTGCCGTTAGTAATCGACAGGAGCTGGGCGGTCTTCCCGTCCACCGTCCCCCAGTCGACACTATCCTTAACGAACCCGTTGTCGTCAGCGCAAGCCGATGTCACTACGCCGACCAACAATATGGATATCGCACGTATCAACGATCCCGGCCGAATCGCTTGGGATACAGCGTGGAATTAAAGGCTTTGGCCGCCTCGATCATCTCCGGATACGGAATGTCAGTAACCGTTACCCAGCCAACGTTGTAGCCCTCGCCGTCGAACGCCCGGCCCGTGAGCGGCGAATCGACGTACTGGAACCAGTGCGCACCAACCATCGAGTCGAGGCTCGCGACGCTATCCATGTATGCCGTGTACATGGCGGCCCGGTCGGCCTGATCGTCAGCCATAACGAGACCGGGATGGAACAGCCCCGTCTCACGCGTGGCGCCGATGTGCCATTCTCCGATGATCGTCGGCAGGTCGATGTCGTCGAGGAACTTCCAGGCATGAGGCTGCATGCCTTCTTCGTAGATGTTGAAGCTCAGGACATCCGAGTACGTGACGGATGCCTTAATGGTCTCGTCAGGCATGCCCCAGTTCGCCATACGTGCACCCATGTAGAGGTGATTCGGCAGGTACTTCGCCACCGTGTCGTGCACGACCTGAAAATACTGCTCAGACAGGACTTCCAGCAGGAATGACAGGTCCGCCACCATCTCATCCGTGTGCCTGTCCATCGCGAACCCCGCGGCCAGTTCGTCCCACGACCCGATCGAGGCTTGCCAGCGCTCGTTGATCGTCTCGATGTCACCGTACCTGTCTTGCAAGCGCTGGGTGAACGCGGCTTTCGCCGGGCTTTCGTCCACTGATTTAGACAATGCGTCGAGGATGATGCCATATCGTTGTTCGACGGTACCCTCGCGAAAGCCCCAGCTCTTTTCGTTGTCGACGAACACGCCGACACACCACGGTGAGCCCTGAATCTCGTCCGCGATGACGGCAATGGTGATATCCGCGCGGCGCACGAACTCCGGATCGAACGGGTCCGGCATGGGTGCCCAGACGTCCACAGGGGACGACAGCGTCTGGAAATCACCGATAATCCAGCCGTTTGCGAAATAAGGAACCTGTTCGTTGGGATAGAACGCCGGATCCACCCAGTTGCCGAACGAAGTAAAGCCCCAGTCGTTCATGCGATCGAGCGTTACCTGCTCCCATTTGCGTATGTACGACTCGGGTTCCGTTTCGCCGTAACGACGCTCGAGGTTGGCGCGGTAAAAACTGTAGGTCTCGCCTCCATCGAGCGGCCCCATGATGGCTGAGCGGCGGAAGCTGTAGTGATCGGCCAGCTCGTCATCGTAGTCAGGCAGCCAGTTGAACATCTTGTGGCGCAGTTCCGAGGATACGTACCGGGTCTCACGAACTGTGTCGCTGAGCGTGACAATACCGATCGAGTCTTCAGGGGTCACTTCAGACGGATCGACGTGGCGAACCGACTTATCTTTGAAATCGATGCCGGTAAACGTCGTGAGGTTGGCCATGCGCACATTGGCAGGACCGTGCGAAAAGAACAGGTAGCCCTCGGGATCAACCATCCACCACTTGCCGTCGACCTTCTCGACGCGGAAGTAGCCCGTGTCTTTCAGCTTCGGGCCGTCTTTCCAACCGCCCCATCGGGAGCGATCCGGCATGAGACCCGACTCCGCAAGCTCGGCCAGCTCCTTGTCGGCCGCCCGCTTCAGTTCCTCCTGAGAGTGGATCTTGACCGGGTAATCCTCTTTCGCATTTTGGCCAAACTCGTCGACGACACCCTCGAGGAACGACAGGTCGTGTTCCGGATTCTTACGCAGACGGATATTGTCGACGACCAGCGTCTTGGGGCTGATGTTGCCGCGGACGTTGAGGGAAATTTCCGTGATTTTCCCGAGATCCATGTTCTTCTGCCCGTAACGCCAGTAAAACATCTCGTCATCCGTTTCCCAGGGTGACGGGTTTTCGCGCTTGGCGGTGTCAATCGTCGTCGTCGGCCCGTCCAGCACAAAGAAGTAGGTCCCGGATTCGCCGGCCGCAATGTTACCGGCACGGTTGGCCGTTACCGCGCGATTTCCGGTTATGGCCTTGGGGTCGCCCGTTGCGTTGGAGAGCGACACGTAAAGTTGCACCGATTCTTCCCCGGTATTCGTTGCGTCGATCGCGAAGTGGAAGTCCTTCAACTCACCCCAGTCCCACGGCTGGTCGGGTCGAAACCGCACGACCGACCAGTAAGCGTCAGGGGAAAACTGGATCTCGAGCGCGTGGCCATCGGCCGTAGCAATCAACGTTGCTGTCGCATTGTCGGATTGCATTCCTGCCGGCAACTGACCGGAATCGAAGTCGAGCAGGTTCGCTATGATCTCTGGCTCCCCGGGCCCTTGAGAAGCCACAGCCTCTGGTTGTTCCGCGTTATCGCCACAAGCAGACAGCATGACGATCGTGAAGCCTGTTACGGCAAGCGCGGATTTGCGTGCGAAGATTCGATTCAGCATATTGCAGCCCCTGTTGAGGAATTTTTTGAGGAGTTTTCCATGTCCAGCCATATCGTGATGTCCAACAACCAGGGCGCAAGCACTCTGACCGCGACACCGCTTCCGGAATTTTCTGACCTCGACATTCCCGGATGGCAGGGTCTGTCGCGCGAAGACTCCGGCGTCTTCATGTTCATGTTCAATATTGCCGCCGATGCTGAAGAATTCCCGATTCACGCCGACGAAGCCCAATGGCTTGCCCTCGTCATCAGCGGATCGGGAACCCTGTACGCTGGTACCACCGACCTGGAGAAAACTGACGGAATCAACTACGTCGCAGGCGACTTCATCACGTTTGAAGCGAATACCCCTCACGGCTGGAAGAACGGCGGCACGTCGAGCCGCATCCTGTTCGTCAAACCCGCTTAGGCTCTCTTATTGCCATCGGTCAATGTTAGAATCTAACAGCATTGTTTATTGTTGACAATATAGCTTAAGATTCAGGCATGCCGACGCCCCGCCACCTGAGAGGAATCACCTGGGATCACACCCGTGGCTATACCTCGGTGGTCGCCACTGCGCAGCGCTTCCATGAACTTAACCCGGATGTCGATGTTCATTGGCACAAGCGCTCGCTGCAGGAGTTTGCCGACAAGCCAGTCGCGCAACTGGCAGAGGAGTACGATCTGCTTGTCATCGACCACCCCTGGGCGGGGTTTGCGGCGGCGAACGGCATTCTCACAGACCTCAGCGCTTTGCTGTCAGCGGAATTTCTTGCCGACCAGGCGGAAAATTCGGTCGGCCAATCGCACCAAAGCTACAACTTCGGTGGCAAGCAATGGGGGCTGGCGATTGATGCGGCATGCCCAGTGTCCGCCTACCGGCCAGACCTGCTGACCCAACACGATGCAAAGGTCCCGGTTACCTTCGATGAACTCATCGCGTTGGCTGATCGCGGGCTGGTTTGCTGCCCGAGCATCGCGCTCGATACTTACGGCAATTTCCTGAATTTGCTCACGGCCGCGGGCGAGGCCATTTTTCCGAACGAAGACGAGGTCGCGGAACGCGACGCGGCACTTACAGCCCTTGAGCGACTTAAGTCGCTGGCTGATCGGGTTCCGCCGATGTTCTTCGACCTGAATCCGATTCGCACGCTGGAATACATGTCGCAGAATGATGAGTTCGCCTATGCGCCCTGGACCTACGGCTACACGAACTACTCGCGTGCGGGATACGCACCGCATCGGGTTGAGTTTGGCGATGTCGTCGGCGTCGACGCCAGCCTGCCCGGATCGACCATGCTTGGTGGGGCCGGCCTCGCGATATCGGCAGCCTGCAAACATCCGGACATCGCAAAGGCCTATGCCGAATTTACCGGATCGGCGGCAATGCAGAACGGCATCTATTTCGAAGCCGGTGGCCAGCCTGGACATCGCAGCGCATGGATGAATCCTGAACTCGACGCACAGTGCGCCGGTTTCTTTGGCCGTACGTTACCTACGCTCGACCGCGCGTTTGTGCGTCCGCGTTACGCAGGCTATCTCGACTTCCAGGATACTGCTTGCCTGCATATCCATGATTTCCTGCGGCATGGCGGCGATGTCGCAAAGACGCTCGACACGGTGAACAGGATTTACCGCGAGACCCGCCAGTGACATTGCCTCTCAAGGGGCTCATGGTGCTCGAGTTTTGCCAATACCTGGCCGGCCCTTACGCAGGCCTGCGACTGGCCGACCTCGGCGCGCGCGTCATCAAGGTCGAACGCCCGGGCTCAGGCGAGGCCGGTCGCAAACTTGCGACGAAGAACATCTACGTCGACGGCGACAGCCTCGTATTCCACAGCATTAACCGCAACAAGGAATCGCTCGCAGCCGACCTCAAGAACGCGGACGACCTCGCGCGTATTCGAAAACTGATCGGACGTGCCGACGTAATGACCCACAATTTTCGACCCGGTGTCATGGAGAAAATCGGGCTCGACTACGACACTGTCCGCGCTATTAATCCACGCATCATTTACGGCGAAGTTACAGGTTACGGTCGCGAAGGTCCGTGGAAGAATAAGCCCGGGCAGGACTTGCTGGCGCAGTCAATGTCGGGCCTGACATGGCTGACCGGCAATGCTGACCAGCCCCCGGTGCCGTTCGGCCTCGCGACGGGCGACATGCTCTGCGGCACTCACCTCGCCCAGGGAATCCTCGCGGCGCTCGTGGCCCGCGGCAAAAGCGGCAGGGGCAGCCGCGTCGAGGTCAGCCTGCTGGAGTCGCTGGTCGATTTCCAGTTCGAGGCCCTGACAACCCATCTGAATGACGGCGGTCAACCCCCGCGACGAGCGCAATTCCGCAATGCGCATGCCTACCTTGGTGCTCCTTACGGTGTCTACGAAACGAGCGACGGGCATATCGCGATCGCCATGGGCTCGCTCACGACGCTGGGTGACCTGATTGGCTGCAATGAGCTGGCGGAATTCAGTGACGATGATGCCTTCACGAAGCGCTGCGAGATCAAGAAGGTACTAGCCGGACAATTGGTGAAGCGATCCACGCAACAGTGGCTGGACATCCTCGAACCAGCCGACGTCTGGTGTTCCGATGTATTCAACTACGGGCAGCTGATGCAGCACGCAGGCTACAAGGCCGCTGATATGGAGCTGCTCGTTGAGCGATCCAACGGTACGACAGTGCGCACAACACGGTGCCCGATACGTATTGATGGTCAGCGCCTGCAGTCGTCTCGCGCCGCACCGGAGCTGGGCGATGCCAATGAGCTGCTGTCAGAAGAAATGCGACATGACTGACGCGGCAACATTGCCGCTGGACGGAATCACAGTTCTCGACTTCAGCCAGTTCCTGTCCGGCCCATCGGCAAGCCTGCGGCTTGCCGACCTCGGCGCCCGCGTGATCAAAATAGAGCGGCCGGGAACCGGTGACATCTGCCGCGACCTCTACGTTGCAGACGTCGAGCTCGACGGAGAGTCGACGCTGTTTCATGCGATCAATCGCAACAAGGAGAGCTTCGCAGCCGACCTGAAAGTCGAAGGTGATCTTGACGAAATTCGGCACCTGGTATCGCAGGCCGATGTCGTCATGCACAACTTTCGCCCCGGGGTCATGCGGCGCCTTGATCTCGACTATGACAGCGTGCGTGCGCTCCGACCCGATGTCATTTATGGCGTCATTACAGGCTACGGCGCTGACGGCCCATGGGCCAGGAAGCCGGGGCAGGACCTGTTGGTGCAATCGCTGAGCGGCTTGACCTGGCTCAGCGGAAATTCGGGTGACGGGCCAGTGCCCATGGGACTGGCAATTGCCGACATCTACGCCGGCGCACATCTGGCACAGGGAATCCTTTCATGCCTCGTGCGTAAGGGGTTTACTGGCGAAGGTGGCCTTGTTGAGGTGAGCATGCTCGAGTCCATCATCGATTTTCAGTTCGAGCCACTAACTGTCTATTTCCAGGACGGAGGCCGCGAAGCCGAGCGTACAGCGAGTAACAGCGCGCACGCCTACCTGGGCGCACCCTACGGCATATACGCGACTGCCGACGGCTACATCGCCCTCGCCATGGCATCAATCCCGCAGCTCGGCGAGCTGATGGAATGTGGCGATCTCCTTGCATACGTGGAACCAGCGAGCTGGTTTGAGCAACGCGATGACATCAAGGCGACATTGGCCGAGCACCTGGTTACAAAGTCGACACAACACTGGCTCGATGTCCTCGAACCTGCCGATGTCTGGTGCGCGGACGTGCTCGACTGGGACCGCCTGCGCGCACACGAGGGCTATCGAGTGCTCGGCATGGAACAGAAGGTCAGGCGCGGAAACGGGTTTAGTTACGGCACAACACGTTGCCCAATTCGCATCAATGGTGAGATGCTCTACAACGACACGGGTTCGCCGGAGATCGGCGAACACAACGATTCAATTCGTGAAGAGTTTTTGCAATGAATGAAGCGATTCGGTTTTCGAGCGAGGCAGGCGTCGGTCACATCGTGTTCGACCGTCCGAAAGCGAATGCCTACGATCTCGCCTTCCACGAACAGTTCATCGCCGCGATTGATGCCGCAGATGCTGGTGATGAAGTCCGTACTGTCATCGTTCGCAGCGCCGTACCTCGCTTTTTTTGTGCGGGTGCCGACATCAATGCATTCGCCACGAGTAGCACAGACGAAAACAAGAGAATGGTCAATGCAGCACGAACTGCGCTTCGGAAGATCGAAACAAGCAGCAAGCCGTTTATCGCGCTGATCGAAGGACACACATTGGGCGGAGGCCTCGAAATAGCGATGGCTTGCGACATGCGATTTGCTGCAGCAGCTGACTACAAGCTTGGCCTGCCTGAGACTCGTATGGGATTGTTGCCAGGTAACGGCGGCTCGCAGCGTCTGCCGCGAATAGTCGGGCATGATCAGGCGATGCTACTCCTGGCTAGCGGCGAGAGTATCGGTCCCGAAGAAGCGCTTCGAATCGGGCTTGTGACGCGTTTGTTTCCACAAGAGGAAGCGCTGCAGCAGACCGAGGCGTTCGCACGAACAATCGTAGAGTCAGCACCATTGGCGGTTGCCGCGACGAAACGCGCCGTCCGCGAAGGCATGGAACTACCGCTTGCCGATGCGCTCGCTCTCGAAGCGGATCTTGTTGATGAACTTTACGACAGCGAAGATGCGAAAGAAGGGTTCCAGGCAGCCCGGGAGAAACGCAGGCCCCGCTATACTGGCCGATAGTCAGCTCCGAACTAAACCTGGCGTTTGAGCCGGTTCTTGTATTTTGCTGACGCGAATTGCGTCAATACTCCCTTCAGTGATCAATAAAGTATCATTCTTTGCAAAAGGATAGAGGAATCTCCGCCCAGGCAACCCTAGGCTAGAGTCATACGAATCCATGATTTGGTGGTGTAGCGCATGAGCATGACGAAGAGAGATGTAATTCGCTGCGTACTGGACGGCCAGAAACCTCCGTACGTGCCCTGGTCCTTCAAGTTCACCCAGGAGCCGCGCGAAATGCTGCAGGCCCACTACGGTGTTAAAGACCTCGACCCCGTCGTTGGCAACCACCTGCTCAACCTGGGCAACGAGATCGACTTCTTCGAAGAGGTGAAACCTGGTTATTTCAAGGATGTCTGGGGCGTCACCTGGGACCGCACCATCGACAAGGACATCGGCATGCCGATCGAGTGGATTATCAAGGAGCCCGATGCCCAAAGCGTTGAGTTTCCCAATCTGCACGATCCACGTTTCTATGCCGACATCGAACCGAAGATCTCTGCGCACCCGGATCTCTTCCGGGTATTTCGCATGCGCTTTAGCCTCTACGAACGGGCCTGGTCGATGCGCGGCATCGAAGAGCTGCTCATGGACTTTTTGATGTACCCCGACTTCGTACACCAACTGTTTACAAGAATCGCGGACTACAACATCGCCCAAATGGAGAAAGTGATCGCCGACTACGACATCGATGCTGTCTACTTCGGCGACGACTGGGGCCAGCAGAGCGGACTGATTTTCGGCCACGAGCTCTGGAACCAGTTTGTCCGTCCGCAGCTCGACCGCATGTATGGCTACGCCCGGGAACGTGGCAAGTACGTGATGATTCACTCCTGCGGCGACGTCGACGAGCTGTTTCCGGACCTGATCGATGCGGGCATAAACTGCTTCAACCCCTTCCAGCCCGAAGTCATGGATGTATTCGATATCCTGCCGCAATACCGCGGCCGACTGGCCTTTCATGGGGGCTTGTCGATGCAAAAGACATTGCCGTTTGGAACCGTGCAAGAGGTTGAAGCCGAATCAAGGGCGCTTCTGGAATTGGGCAAGGACGGCGGCTATATCTTCTCGCCGTCGCACTCCGTGGAGGGTGACACGAGTCTCGAGAACATCCTGAAGTTCATCGAGGTGGCCCAGGAGCAGCTTGCTGCCTGAACCGAATGCAGGGAAATACGTTATGAGTGAACTACTTCAGAAAATTGCGGACTGTGTCGAAGCGGGCAAGGTCGACAAGAACTCGCCCTATCCACCTGCCATGAAGGGCCAGGATGGCGCGGATGAACTCGCACAGCAGGCGCTCGAGGAGGGCTTCACCGTTGAAGAGATCCTTGAACAGGGCCTGATGTCGGCCATGACAAAGGTCGGCCGCGACATGCGCGACAATATCAAGTTCGTCCCCGAGGTGCTGATGAGCGCGCGCGCCATGAGTGCCGCCATGAAGCACCTGAAGCCGTATCTCGCATCCGGCGCCGCCGAGCGCAAGGGCACGTTCATCATCGGCACGGTCGAAGGCGACCTGCACGACATCGGCAAGAACCTCGTCATCATGATGGTCGAAGGCGGCGGTTACGAGGTGCTGGACCTGGGCGTGGACGTGAAGTCTGAGACCTTCATCGAAACGGCCAGAAAACACCCGGACAGCGTCATTGGACTGTCCTGCCTGCTGACCACGACCATGCCGAACATGGAAAAGACCGTGAAGGCGATCAAGGAAGAAAATCCATCGCAGCTAGTTTGCATCGGCGGCGCACCGGTGCACAGGGAGTTCGGGGAAAAGATCGGCGCAGACTACTATGCGCCGGATCCACAGAGTGCCGTTGAGTTCCTGAACAGCGTTCACTGAGAGCTTCGGTTCGCGAAGAAAGCCAGCGTGTCGCGCAGGTGCTCGGCCCAGTAGGACCATTTGTGTGCGCCCGGAAACTCCTCGTAGATGTGTTCAACACCGAGTTTGCCAAGACTTGTGTGTAGATCCCGGTTGCCTTCCAGTAGCGCATCTTCGACACCGCAGTCGAAGCGGATGGGCGGCAGGCTGTCCCGGTTCTTTGTCATCCAGTACATGATGTCCCACTCGTTCGGATGCTCGAGTCGGAACGGTAACGGACGCTGCGTCACGAGACGCTTGATGTCTTCCATACGAGTAACCGAGGAATGGGCCGAGATCCCCTTCAACCGGTGCGCGTACTTGGCGCCCAGGCGCAGCGCGCCGTAGCCACCCATGGACAATCCGGCGATAAAAACGTCCGAGCTTTCGCTCAGTGACGGTACTTCGCTCGTCACGCAACCCACCACGTCGTCAACGATCCAGGCTTCGTAGTCCGTATCATCGTGCGGCAGGTAGCCGCTACCTTGTGCCCAGAGGCCATCCGACGGCATCGCCAGCACCATCGGTGGAATGTCACCATCTGCGATCATCGCCGCCGCGGTAAGATGGGCCCCGCCTTTCATGGCCCAGGCCCAGTGGCTGCAGTACACGCCGTGCATCAGGACGACCAGCGGAAGGTCCTTGAGGCCTTCCCGGTCCGGCACAAAAAGTGCCACGTCGCCGCGGCCGCCGAGCGCGGGACTTTGAAACGTCAGGAAGCGCAAGTGTGCAGGCTCGAACTGCCTGTCGGACCACTCAATCTTGCCGTAGTCACTCATGACAGCAGACCTGCGTCGGCAACGATGGACGGCACAAGTTCCTCCTGCTTGTACGCCATGATGTGAATACCGGACACACCCTCAATCGCTTTTACTTCCTCGATAATCTCGAGGCAGATCTGTCGACCTTCTTCCTGTTGCCGGTCTTCTGGCGTCTTGCGAAGGCGATCGACGATCGCGTCGGGGATATGCACTCCCGGCACCTTTGTCCGGAGGTACTCAGCTGCCTTTTCGGAGCGCAGCGGTCCGACTCCGACGAGGTAGTAGGCCAGTTCGTGGAGGCCCAAGTCGCGAGCCTGTGCCATGAATTGTCGCAGACGAGGAACATCGAAGCAGTACTGGCTCTGGAAAAACTCCGCGCCTGCCTCAATCTTCTTCGCAAGGCGCACCGCGCGGAACTCGTACGGCGGGACGAACGGATTAGACGCGGCGCCGAGAAACAGTTTGGGTGGCTCTGTGAGCACGCGGCCGCTCAGGAATTTTCCGGTGTCGCGCATGACACGAATCGTCCGCAGCAACTGTATCGAATCGAGGTCAAATACGCGCTTGGCCTCGGGCTGGTCCCCGACCGACACATCGTCGCCAGTCAGGCACAGGATATTGTGTACGCCCATCGCCGCTGCGCCGAGCACGTCACCCTGAATCGCGATACGGTTCCGATCTCGGCAGGACACCTGCATGATCGGGGAGAATCCGTTGCGCGTCAGGATCGCGCATACGGCGACGCTCGACATGTGACAGTGAGCCCCCGATCCGTCCGTCGCGTTCAGCGCGTGACTGGAACCAGAGAGCATCGCGGCCGCGTCAAGAACGCGCTGCGGGTCCGCGCTGTCCGGCGGGCTCAGTTCACACGTTACGGCAAACTTGCCCGAGCGCAACAGTTTCTCGAACGATCCTTCGGAACGGCATTCAGTCGCGGTTTTCAATTCTGGTACAGCTTCCTCTCGATGACCGGGTTGTGCGGCAGTTCCATCCAGCCGCTGGGCGCCTCGCGATCCTCCCCGGTCAGCATGTTCACCCAGGCGGACGTACCGGACAACGTATGATTAAGCGGCGGCCGGATGTCGATGATCTCCGGACCGAATTCGACCAGCCGGTGAGCGCGTTCGTAAGCCTCGACCCAGACGCAGCGCATCTCCGGCTCGACTTCGCAGTGACCATTGCTGCGTACGCCACCGCAGGCGCCATTGCGCAGTTGCTTCGGGCAGGTCATCGGGCAGGTCATACCTGTCGAGTGCAGGACGCACTGGCCGCACATCTCGCACCCGAACATACTGCTCTTCGCTGCCCGCTCGAGCGGGCTGATCCATTGATTGACACGTTCGTAGCCCAGCAATGCGATCAGCGGGTGCAGCAGACGCATCAGCACCATCATCACGCGATAAGTGGCCGCGAGGGTTCGCGGATGTCGTTGTAGCCAGCTGCCTTTGCTCATGTGCAGTCTCTCAGTAGTCTGCGAATAGTTCCTGGCGAAATGCCATCAGGTACATCATGCAGTCGGGGTCTTCCCCGGCAAGTAGCGCTCTCGCGTGTTCCCAGGCAACCGACGAGCGGTCGAGTGTGAATACTCTCCCAAGGTCGTTGGCCACCGGGTCCACGATGCCGCTATCGGCGCCGGCCTCGATCGCAATTACCGTGAAGACATCGTTGATCAGTTTGCGACATGGCAGGCCGAACGACACGTTGCTGAATCCGCCTGTGATGCGAATTTCTGGACCGTACTTTTCTCGCAGTTGCCGAATCGCATCCAGGACGTGATTGCCGTACCGCTGATCCACGGAAATCGGAAACATGAGCGGATCGATGAATATGTCCGGCAATGCGATACCTTGAGCGATCGCTGCGTCTGTGATCCGCGATGCGTTGCCCACACGCTCCTCCGCATTCTGCGGCATGCCCGACTCGCCGGCCGCCGAGACGACGACACAGGCATCATACTTGCCGACAAGTTCGAGAGCACCGATGCGCTCGAGCGATGCCGAGTTCAGCATCGTCCGGCCCGCGCGATTGTCGCAGGACTTCAGACCCACTTCGATCGTGTCAGAATTGGACGAATCGATACAAAGCGGTACCGAGCTGCGTTCCTGCACGAAGCCGACGAGCCACTCCATCGCTTCCTGTTGTTCAGCGGCCTTGAGCGAGATTTCATCGACATTCAGGTCGAGGAAATCGGCGCCCCGATCGATTTGCCGCCGTATTTGCGCCTCGAGGTACTCGGACCCAAGCGCTGCGAGCCCGGCATCGTTTCCCATGGCCGCCTGCACAGCAGCCTTCACGTGTTTGACTCGGCCGCCTTCGAAGTCCTGCGAATTCCTGACCTCCTCCGAGATCGGCAGGAACCGCTCGTCGCCGTTTTCGTTCTCGAAGCGCACGGACTCGACGCCGTCCGGCGGCGTCGCGATGTGTACGCCGCGGCGCAGGTAAACACGCGTCGTGTGAATGTTCTCGCCGATTACAATGAAATCGCCGTCATGGTCTTCAAGTCTCATGTTGAGTTTCCGTATTGTATTGTTGGGTCGGGCATTGGTTGCATCTGGCAGCCGTCGACGAAGATGTCGAAGAAATCCGGAGTCGATTCCAGCGCAATGTGCTCGACGTTTCTGACGAGACTGGCAACCTTGTCACGCCGGGCTCGCGACAAGAGCAGTTCATACGCTCCCTGGAGCGCTGCGTTGCCGACTTTCTCGATGCGATCAAGTGGCACGCCGGGCAGGAAACCGATGTCGATCGCGCTGGCGATGTCGACATAGTTCGCGAATGCACCCGCAAGATAGAGAATATCGATATCACTGGTCGACAGCCCGAGGTGTCGCATCAGGATGTACAAGCCACAATGGTTGGCGGCCTTTGCCTGTGCAAGGTTGCTCGCATCCTCGCGCGAGAACGTGATGTCGTGTTCGGGCACAATTGTTATTTCCTGCAGCTCGCGATCCGCGAACACACCCGTCGGCGACATCTGGTCGTGACGGCGCAGCTCTGCTAGCAGTTCGATCAGGCCTGAGCCGCATAGTCCCTGCGGCGCTGCGCCGCCGATCGTGGTGTAGTCGAAGCTGCCACCCGTGTAATGGATCGTATCGATTGCGCCGTCGCAACCGGGCATGCCGAAGCGAACGAGGCCGCCCTCGAAGGCCGGGCCCGCGGGGCATGACGCGGCGATCGTGCGGTCCCGGTGCCGGATGACGACCTCAGTATTTGTTCCTGCATCGACATACATGATCGTGCGCTCGTCGTCGCCGAAGTCCACCGCGCCGAGCCCGGCCGCGACGTCAGCCCCGACGTGACTCGCCAGCAACGGCGGGCTCCAGACGCGCGCCCGATCACTTGCCTTTATGCCCAGCTGACCACTCAATGCGGTCAGCGATGTCGAATCGCGTTTGCCGTCCAGCATTTCCTGCTCGGTGACGGACTTGTAGGGCTTCTGGCCAATGCTTTGCACATCCAGCTGAAACAGGATGTCCCGCATCGTCGAATTGCCAACGACGACGATGTCGTAGATTTCACTAACATCGAAGTTGAGTGTCTCGCTTAAGTTCCTGACCTCGTAATTGATCGAGTTGGTCAGCGCTTTCCATAGCTCGCCGCCGTTGCCGGCGTCATAGCTGATCCGGTTCATGACATCGCTGCCGCCGATGCGTTGCGGATTGTCGAATGCGCAGGTCTGAACGATCTCACCAGACTCGAGATCGACGAGATCCATCGCAATTGTCGTTGTACCGATGTCGATTGCGAGACCGTAGACATGACCACGGTACTCATCGACAGGTACGCCCTCATAGAGGACGTCAATTCCCTGCCTGGTCACCATCGGATCGAGCACAACCGGCCGGCGGCGGCCCTGCGTTAGAATCTGCGGCTTGCGGAGTAGCGGGATAAAATCGATTTGCCTGTCCGTATGCTCCACGACTGCCTGGCATGCGAGTCGGAAGTTGCCGTGCAAGAAGCTCTCCTCCTCTGTGCGAGGCGACAAGGCATCCATTCCGTCTCGAATCTCAACGATACACTCGTGACACTTCCCGCTGCGGTCACAGGATGCGGGCACCTCGCGTTCCTGTTCATCGGCGAGGTTGAACAGCGTCTTGTGACCCTGTGAAGTCGATTCCCACGCAGACCGGTAATCGAACTTGTCGTCCCCCGCGCAGGAGAATCGCCGCTCGTCGCCGACCATCTTGTTACGCCGGTTGCGGCAGCCGAAATTCGCGGTGCACTCACCGTCCTTGTTCTTGTAGGGACAGCGGGTCAGCGATCGCTCTTCTGCCTGTGTCACGATGTCGCCGAGGATCTCGGTGAGCCCTTCCAGCCGATTCTTTCCCTGGCGCGACACGAAATTACTCCATCACCAGCACGCCCTTGGCGTTGACACCATGGTTCATGTCATCAAAAGCCTGCGGCAATTCATCGAGGGAGTAGGTGGTCGTGACCAGCTCGTCCAGCAACAGGTCACCTTTTTCGTAAAGGTTAAATAGCCGCGGAAAATCGATCTCGGGCCGGCACATGCCGTAGCGAGGGTTGATGTAGGTCTTGTCCCACTCGAACAGGCGCATGTCGATGGTCAGGTTTTCTTCGATTCCGCTGGCCTGTACCGCCGTGCCGCCATTACGGATCATCGCCAGCGGCGCAGCGCCCAGTGCAGTAATGGCAGTGGCCTCGAAGGCGTAGTCGGCGCCGCGACCGCCACACATAGCCTTGACCTTCTCAGCCGCAACTAGCAAACCCGCATCGTTTCGATCTGCCAGCAATACATCCGTCGCGCCGAAGCGCTTGGCCATGTCCAGTTTGTCCGGGTTTACGTCAATCGCAATGATCTGGCCAGCGCCCGCAATGCGCGCACCCTGGATGATGTTCAGCCCAACGCCCCCGGCACCAATCACGGCCACATTGCTGCCTGCTTCGACTTTCGCCGCGTTGACGGCCGAACCGTAGCCGGTCATCACGCCGCAGCCAACGATGGCGGCAGCCGGGAAAGAAATATCCACATCGATCTTGCTTACCGCTTGTTTCGCCACCACTGTGTATGTCGACATCGTGCCCAGGAAGAACATGCGGTCGATACCCTCGCCCTTGTAGCGGGTCCGTTCGACCGGCGCGCGCTGGCGATCTTCACACAAGCTGTCGTTGCCGCGCTTGCACTGGAAGCACCCGCCGCAATTCTGCGACCAGTTCAACAACACACGGTCACCCGGTTTGACATGGGTCACACCCGGGCCAGTGTCCTGCACGACACCCGCACCTTCGTGCCCGAGAATGCGCTGGACCTCGCGCCTCATGAAATCGAAGTCTGTGTGGCAGACGCCGGCAGCTTTTATCTGGACAAGTACTTCGTCCGGACCGGGCGACGACACCTCGACCGTGTCGATCCACAACTTGCCAAAGCCGTCGGTGATTGCTGCCCTCGCTTCAATCATGGGCCAGAACTCCGGCGCCCGGAGCGGTTCGGATCGGGTAGATCTCAGGATTCAACCCGATCGCCGCCTGGTAAGTGGCGGCGGTGTGGCTGCAAAAATCTTCAACCGCATCCTTCTCCACGATCGCGACCATGCAGCCGCCGAAGCCGGCGCCGGCCTGCCGGCAACCGACCACTCCCGGGGAGGAGCTCATGGCTTCGATCATCGCCTGCATTGCCGGAACGCTGATCTCAAATAGGTCGCGGCAGCCTGTGAAAGAAGCTGAGGTGGTCTCTTTGATCACCTCCCGCTTGTCGCCTTCCAGTGCCTCTGCAAGTTCCGCGACTCGGGCGTTTTCTTCGATGATGAACCTCGAGCGCCTGGCCACCAACTCAGGCAACCCGGCCTCATGCTGTTCAAACAGGTCAAGCGGCACATCGCGCAGAAACCGGATCGACGGGTCCTGTTTGGCGAAAAAAGCGGCACCCTGTTCGCACTGGGCGCGGCGGTCGCCGTACTCCGAACCACTCAGGTTGCGAGGCGCATTGGTATTACAGATCACGACTCGCAAGTCTCGTGGCATAGCGGCGTAGTGATGCGTCAGGCTGCGACAGTCGAGTATCAGGGTCTTGTGCCGTTCGCCGAGAATTGAACTGTACTGATCGAGGATGCCGCAATTCACGCCAACCCAGACATTCTCGGCTCTTTGCGTCAGTTTCGCCTTTTCGACCGGATCGATTTCATAATCACCCAGTTGTTCGAAGAGAGTGGCAACAGCAGCTTCCAGCGCGGCCGAGGAACTCAGTCCACTGGACAAAGGCACCGTGCCGTGTACAACAGCGTCGCAGCCGGTCAGGGGGAAACCTGCTTTCTGCAGTTCGATGGCCACGGCCTGCGCGTAAACACCCCAGTCGTCCAGCTTGCCTTCTTTTGGCGCCTTGGTGTCAAAGCCGATTGCGGCGTTCATGTTCAGCGAGACCATGCGTACCAGACCATCGTCACGCGGCCGCGCCAGAATCCAGATTTCGCGATTGATGGGCAGGGTCATCACGAAGCCTTCATTGTAGTCAGTGTGACTGCCCATCAAGTCGACCCGGCCAGGTGCGCGCACGCCCACTTCCGAATCAGTACCGTACAGATCGCGAAACGCCTCCGTCATTCGCGCGTAGCGTTCGGCTGTGTCAGTGAAATCGGTGCCGAGCGGTTTCATGTTTCAGGCTTTGTAGACGAGGGGGTTCAACTCGCTGGCAACGCGATCGCCAGGCTTCAGCCCTGGCATCCAGCGTGTGATGTCGCGTTCCTGGTTGAAGTTGACTGGCTCCGTGACATGGCAACCATCGGCCACCCAGATGATAGTCATGACCTCGCGTAGGCTATCGCTCTCGTTGCCAGGCGCGGAATGCAGGCTCCAGCCACTGTGGAAGGTGGCGTCGCCCGCCGCGATCGATCGCAAGCGGCTGATCTCCATTCCGTTGTCCCGGATGTACTGGTCGAAGACCTCCTCAGACTCCTCGGAAATTGGCAGGTGGCCGAGGTAACCCGTCTCGTGCGAACGCGATGCGAAGGTCAGGATGCCCATGTCGTCGGTTAGGTCCACGAGTGGCATCCACATAGTGACGGTCTTAATGGTGTCGACCGGCCAGTAGTATTGGTCCTGGTGCCAAGGCGTCAAACCGCCGCCCGGTTCCTTGAACAGAGCCTGGTCGTGGTAAATGCGCACACCGTCACAGCCCATCAGTTCTGCCGCGACGCGGGCAAAGCGTTTGCCCATCGTAAACGCCGCCACTGCGGGATCGGAAGTCCAAAGATTCATGTGCTTCAGGAATGCTTTGCCATAGGTATCGCGCTGCTCAAGAGGCAGGGCATCGACCTGTCCGTGCCTTTTAGCGGTCGCCTGGATCGGGCCACGGAAAAATTCGACTTCTTCTCGGCTGGCCACACCTGGCAGGTAGACATGACCATCAGCACGAAAGCGCTCGACCTGGTCAGGATCGAGTGCGTAGCGGGAATCAAGTGACGGATACGTGTGGTTTGATGGCATGAAGAACGAGCTCCTGATTATCTGCGCGTCATATAACAATGCCCGGGTTATGCACACGAGTCTCCCCAGGTTTCGGCCAAAAGTAGTACTATATTGACATGGTCAGGACAGCTACCATACAAATTGTGAAAATATGCACCGGTTGAGGAAGGCGAGCTACGAAAAAGTCGCAACCACACCCGGTCGCTCTTTTGCGTTTCGCAAGTTCGACCTGCCTGCGTTCGATTCGCCCTGGCATTTTCATCCCGAGTTTGAACTCACGCTTGTTACCGGTGGCTCCGGGCGGCGATTCGTCGGCGATCATATTGCCGAATATGGTCCGGGAGACCTCGTGCTACTGGCGCCGGATTTGCCGCATTTCTGGCACACCGAGACATCCGGGAAGAGCGGCGAACGGTCCCGTTCACTTGTAGTCCAGTTTCTCCCGGGTTTTCTCGGGGCCGGATTTCTGGAGCTACCCGAACTGGATTCGGTCAAGGGGCTGCTTGCAAACGCGTCACGTGGACTCCGTTTCACAGGGCGAACTCAGCGGCGGGGTTCTGAAATCCTGATAAGAATGGCAACCCGATCGCCGCAGGGTCAGTTGCTCGGACTACTGGACGCACTTGACGTTCTCAGTCGCTCACCCGATGTCGAAATGCTGTCTACCAAAGGGTTCGCTCCAGCTCTTGATACACGCACAGAGGAGCGCATCAATCGTTGCCAGACGTATATCTTCGACAATCTTAACGAGCCGATGCGCCTGGAAGATGTGGCGGCCCATATGAGCATGAGTCCCAGTGCGTTCAGCCGCTATTTCAAGCGCGTGATAGGCAAAACCTTTTCGCACTTTGTCGCCGAACTACGGGTGGGGAAGGCATGCCGCGTACTGCTTGAATCTGATCGGCCAATTGCAGAAATTGCTTACCAGAGCGGTTTCAATAACTTGTCAAACTTCAACCGGCGTTTCAAAGACCTCCGTGGTGTCAGTCCGCGCCAGTTCCGTGACCTGCACCAGATTGAAATTTGTGAAGTTGACCGCGAGGACAGGCATGGATGAATTGCAGCACACGCTGGGCAACGACAATGGGATGGTGGTCGTCATTCTGCCATACGGCGCAACCCTGCAACGCTGGACCGCCCCCGACAGGAACGGAGCCTGGGACGATATTGTCCTGGGATACGACACGGTTGCTGAGTATCGCCAGGGGAGTGCCTGTTTTGGTTCAACTGTTGGCCGGTACGCCAATCGCATAGCGAACGGCAGATTCGCGTACGCCGGGACCGCGTATCAGTTGGAGATAAACAGTGGGCGACATCATCTCCACGGCGGCACATGCGGATTCGACAAGCGGATTTGGGAAGTTCAGCGCTCAAGCAGAGCTCATATCGAAATGTGCCTCACCAGCCCGGCAGGGGAAGCAGGATACCCCGGAAAGCTGATCGCCTCGGTGACTTACACACTGGATCAATCCAATCAGCTCCGTATCGACTATCGCGCCACTACGACGCGGGCGACGCCGGTCAATCTGACCAATCATAGTTACTTCAACCTGGCCGGCCAGGGCAACGGCGACGTACTTGATCATCAGCTGACGTTGAAATCGAACCGATTTACGCCTGTCGATAGCGAGCTGATTCCAACAGGCGAAATCAGATCGGTAGACGATTCACCAATGGACTTCCGGTCACCTACAAGAATCGGCGCCCACATCAACTCGGATGACCCGCAGATTCGATATGGCGAGGGCTATGACCACAACTGGGTCATTGAGCGAGAGTCAAAGCAGCCAAAGCTGGCCGCCGCCGTCTTCGAACCTGTAACAGGCCGTATTCTTGAGACATACACAACGGAGCCCGGTATCCAGTTCTACACAGGAAACCACATTCAACCGAACACAAAAGGCAAGGACGGCAAATCGTACGGATCGCGAAGTGGGTTTTGCCTCGAGACGCAATGTTTTCCCGATTCGCCAAACAAACCTATGTTTCCTTCGACCATTCTTCAGCCCGGAGAAACATACGAGTCAACGACCATTTATCGTCTCGGAGTTGATTAGTCACGGTGCGATGCTCGCGGATCGTCGGGCGACTAATCTGGAACGATCCCGCCAACTCTGAAATATTGAGCAACCGCGAAGTTTGTCCGCCAACCAGTGTCAGCAGCCCGAGCAATACGTCCAGCGAGGCAATTCGGGCAAGGTCCCTGACGTCCCGTTGCACAATGGCATCGACGTAATCGCGATACCAGTCAGATCTTCGGCGTGGCGGATTTCGCGCCATTGCGGCCGGGTAGCCGCCGGCAACAATTCGCTGCGGGAGCTGCTGTCGAAGTCGCTCGTACTTTCTAATCTTGAAAT
This sequence comes from Woeseiaceae bacterium, assembly GCA_049667545.1. Lineage (GTDB taxonomy): Bacteria > Pseudomonadota > Gammaproteobacteria > Steroidobacterales > Woeseiaceae > UBA1847. The sequence goes on along the minus strand of JBATID010000193.1, from coordinate 233 downwards.
TGCCGCTAAACAGTGCATCGAGAAACGCCGATTTTTTCTTCTCGAGCTCGCACTGAGGGAATGGAAACAAGCGAACGATCACGATCGATCGCGGACTTGAGCGCTGTGAAGAGCGCCGGGACCCGTTGCCCTTCGACGAGCCGCCGCTCGACCAGGCTAGTGGAAACGGGGGCAGAAATCGTGCCCCTGTTTCCGCTGGTTTGTCCTTCGGACACGCGCTAAAGTTCTCGCAT
>JBATID010000192.1:0-2968 GCA_049667545.1 Woeseiaceae bacterium | reverse complement strand
TGAGACTGCGATCGTAGCGCGACAGCTCGGTTACGGAGAGGCCGGTCTGGTAGTCGCCGAACAGCGCGAAGAACTCACGTCGCTCGATCTTCAGGAACAGTCCGCGGCGCGACGCTGCTTCAAAGCGCTGCTCGGTCGTATCACCGTACAGCGTGTAAAAGCGATTCGGGTCGATGGTGCTGAACAGCTGCTGATCGCTGTCGGCTTCGTTGACGTCGCTCTGGTAAGCCAGTGTCATCAGGTACTCGCCCTTCACCTGGCCCTTGGCGAAGAACGATATCTGGCCATCGGTGTAGACATCTTCCTCGGCGCCTGCCTCGGCTGCCGTCACCATGTTGTCTTTCAGCGCGCTGTACCCAAGCGTTCCTTCCGCGAACCCGACGAGGATCCAGTCGCGCGGTGCGGGTTCTATCCAGGCACGCAGCTCCTGCGTGCGATCGTTGGCGAACTTCAATCGGACGGTGGCTTCACCGGTGACTGTTGTTGGCTCCAGCTGCAGGTAGGCAATGCCGTTCGGTCCCACGCGATAGATCGGTTCGCGATCGCCAACCGCAACGAGCTGATTCTCGGTCAGCGCTTCAACTTCCCAGAGCGAGCGATACGGCGCGTTGACGGCAAAAGCACCGGTCGTCGATGGACGTGCGGGCCGACCGTAACGATCGAACAAACGCAGCGCAACGACCGGCGGGGTGCGACCATCGGCGATCAGCCTCGATGCTTCTTTGTCGAGCTCGGCCCTGACAGGACCGCCGCCAAAGTGGACGCTCGTGGTCAGCGTCGTCATCGGGCCACCGTCCGCATCGCTGATAGTCGCGGTCAGGACGTTGTTGCCGTCCTCGAGATCGACACCGCGCCATTGGCTTATCGCCACGCTCTTCCTGCTATTAACGTCGGTGCCCACAAAATTCAACGGGTCAACGGCAGCGCCGTTCACGGAAAGGCCTACCTTGGTACCGGGCTCATGCTGGATAGCAATTTTCATGCTCGGTATCGGCGGACCGAAGTCGCCGACCGGGGCCAGCCAGCGCACGCCGGGTTGCAGGGTTTCGATGAAACCGGGCTCGCGAAATACCGCCGCTTCTGCTGGCTCGTCTTCCGCAAGCGCCAGCTTGTTCGCTTCGACGCCGTGTGTTCCCGTGGTTCGCGTTTCGACACGGCCGCTACCGGCGCCCGCGGCATCCAGCGCCGCAGCACTGACCAGCATCCGACTCTGCAGCTGCAGATCGACCCGGCGATTTTTTGCGCGACCAGCAGCGGTGGCGTTGCTGGCGATTGGCTCATCGGGACCGCGTCCGTCGATTTGTAGCTTGTCATCGGCGATCTGCAGTTTGCCCGCGATATAGGCGGCCACGGCCCCGGCGCGTGCCAGCGACAGTTCGTGGTTGTTCGCGAACCGGGCGTGTCCGGGCCGGATTTGATGAGCGTCGGTGTGTCCGGTAGCGATCAGCATGGCATCGGCGCCGCCCTGCCAGTCGGCAATCAGGGTATCCAGTTCGAGGCGATCCCTCTCTGTAAGCTCGTCGCTGAGCGTCGCGAAATGCGGCGCAAAACTTAAAGCCCTGTTCTTGCTGAGCTCTTGTCGGTAGTCGAACTGTTTTGTGGTGAGCGGCGTGCGACCGGTCTCGCCATTGGGCTGGCGGAACGTGGCGACCGCATTGGCGACCAGTTCGCCGTTGGCGTCATCGCTCAGGCGTGCCTGCAAAGTTATGTGGTTGCTCCAGCTCTGCGGCTTGTCGCCGAGCCGGTAGCTGATCGTGTTGCCGCGGATGCCCGGCGCGCCGGCAGGTTCGTCGCCGATTAGCGATGAGTCCGGTACATACTTAAGCCCCGCGGGCAATACGACGTTGACGACAAGATCGCTAATCGGCACACCGCTGCCGGTCAGGTCCAGTTTGTAGCGAATCGTATTACTGTCGGCGGGTTCGCCGTCGAGCTCAAGTGTCACGTTACCGGTCGGCAACGACCGCTCGCGCAAGTGAAAATCTGCTCGCCACACGCTGCCGCCGCGCAGGTTGACGAACTGCGAAAAGTTGCGGCCCGCAAAACGAGAGTCGGCCTTGCAGTCCGCCAACTCCAGGTGCTGCGGGATCGTATCGCGGTCCAGTTGCACGACATGCGTACCGGGCTCCAGCCCTTCAAAATGGAAGCGCCCGCCTTCATCCGAGATCGCATAGCGACCGTCTTCCATGTAAATACCCAGGCCGCCGACACCGTCCGGGTCAGTGCTGACGTCATCACCACAGATGCCAAGAATGGCGCGGCCGACGATGGTCGCTTTGTCCGTGAACAGGTCCTCGACCAGTTGCAGGGTGGCATTTGCCGCGTTGGACTGAACGCCGGTTGCGCTGCTGGCGGAGGCGGTGTTGATCGCCGTCTTGCCCTTGGCGCCAACCGTGATTTCGGTAACGTAGCGAACTGTAACGCTCATGCCCGGGCCGAGATCGCCAATAGTGATGCTCAGCAGGCGCCCGTCCGGACCGGTGGCAGGATCCGGCGCCAGGGTGTCGTTGATAGTGGTAGAACCGGGCATGAGGCGAAAACCTGCCGGTAACCAGTCGGTGACGGTGATCGCGGTTTGCACGACCGCACTCGAATTCTCGATACGTAACGTGTACGGCACGAAATCGCCGGGGCTTGCGACGGTAATCCCTGTCGTCTTTTGCAGGTAGAGCAATGATGCACTCGGGTCCAGCGGCAGGTCACGACGGAACATGCGTGAATCAGCGACTGAAAACGGTTCGCCAAAGGAGCCGCTGTCGAGCGCGAAAGGCGCGCCGGGCAGTTGCTGCAACACACCCATGTCGAGAGTGGACAAACCCGTGTAGCCGGCCGGGGGTTCTATCTCAATTCGGTAATCGCCCGCCGGTAATACCGGGAAGCGGTAACTGCCTGCCGGGAAATCGTAAACTTGCCCGCTGCTGTCGCTGACACTACCGCCGCTCGTAACGCTGGCGGGGAAGCTCGAGAC
>JBATID010000191.1:0-2669 GCA_049667545.1 Woeseiaceae bacterium | reverse complement strand
GGTTGTCGCGACAGCAATCTGGCTCACTTGAGTTCCGTGTTCTTGATGGCTTCGAACGCGTCCGTCAGAAATGAATTACTGAGCGAATGCTTTTGCCTTCGTGCATGAGGTCAAAGGCCCGGTTGATATCGTCCAGCGGCATTGTCTAGGTGATGAACTCGTCGATCCTGATGTCGCCGTGCAGGTATTGGTCGACCATGCCGGGCAGTTGCGAACGGCCTTTGCAACCCCCGAACGCCGTACCGCGCCAGACGCGACCGGTAACCAACTGAAACGGCCGTGTCGAGATTTCCTGGCCGGCGCCGGCAACGCCCACGATGACGGATTCGCCCCAGCCTTTGTGGCAGCATTCCAACGCGGCGCGCATGAGGTCCGTGTTGCCAACGCACTCGAACGAATAGTCCACACCGCCGCCGGTCAGTTCGACAATCACATCTTGAATCGGGGCGTCGTGATCCTTCGGGTTGACGGTATCGGTAGCGCCCAGCTGCCGCGCAAGTTCGAACTTGTCTGTATTGATGTCGACAGCCACGATGCGGCCGGCTTTGGCCATGGTCGCGCCCTGTATTACGCTCAGACCGACGCCGCCCAGCCCGAAAACGGCAACCGATGCACCCGGCTCGACCTTGGCCGTGTTGAGGACAGCACCGATACCGGTCGTGATGCCACAGCCTAAGAGGCAGACTTTTTCGAGCGGTGCTTCTTTGTTGACCTTTGCAATGGCGATCTCGGGCAACACCGTGTACTCACTGAACGTCGAGGTGCCCATGTAGTGATAGATGGTCGCGCCACGCAATGAAAACCGCGATGTGCCGTCCGGCATCAAGCCCTGTCCCTGAGTCGCGCGAATGGCCTGGCAAAGATTGGTTTTGCCCGACGTGCAGAAATTGCACTCGCCGCATTCGGGCGTGTACAGAGGAATGACGTGATCACCGACTTTCAGCGATGTGACACCGGCGCCGACTTCCTCAACCACTGCACCGCCCTCGTGGCCGAGAATCGCCGGGAAGATGCCTTCGGGATCTTCGCCCGATAGCGTAAAGGCATCGGTATGGCAGACGCCGGTCGCGATGTTTCTGATCAAGACCTCCCCGGCTTTGGGGCCGTCGAGATCCACCATTTCGATGGCGAGAGGTTCGCCGGCTTTAAAGGCCACGGCGGCGCGTGTCTTCATGAAGATTGTTCCCCTGGCTGTCGTGATTCTTAATACAGTCGTGCGTTGTTGCGGAAGTTTCGCATGATTGCCGAGCAGGCGACAGGGGAGGGTCGCTGCGGCGTTCACGTTGTGTTCATAAAACCAATAAAAACATATAGTTGTATTCATATCGGGTTCATGCGACCGGCTCTATCCTGATGCCGCACTAGGACAAACCGGAGATCGATATGAACAAAATGATTGTTACAACGCTGCTCGCTGGTGCCCTGCTGCTTTTGGATGCTCCCGAGGCCGCAGCGCACAAACAGGTACGCAACCACGCTCAAACCTGGGGCCACTACGCGGTGGAGCATCGACGGACGCAACAGATGCCTCGCTGGCTGAAACGCAACAAGTCATTTCGTCACTGGTATACGCACTCGAGCGTCAGGCGGGATCGTCGACTCGGGTGGCATCAGCTGTTCGATATCTACCGCTGGGAGCGCAGCTACAAGCGGCGCTACCGCGTCGATTACAACTACCGGCCAGATCGCGACTATCGTGACTACTTCGACGGGCGTGAGCGCGACAGCCTTAAGTCCCGGCGGCGCAAACACTAGTACGCAGAGTTCCTCGTCCATCGAGACCGGCCGGCCCGAAAATTCCCGGGCCGGCTTTCACTGTGCGCGTGTCTGCTGTAAAACAGGGCACCGGTTTTTTAAACAGCGCGATACCCCATGACCCTCGATAAACTGCGCAAGACACTTTCGGCGCTCGACGAGCAGCTCGTCGATATGATTGCCGAGCGGCAGAAAATCGTCGCTGCTATCGGTCGCAGCAAGCTCGACTCAGGAACGGGCACGCGCGACTACGCGCGCGAGAAAGACGTCCTCGACATGGGCCGCCGGCAGGCTGCCGAGCGCGACGTCGATCCGGATCTCGTCGAGGGCATCTTGCGCCAACTGATTCGCACGTCACTCGAAAGCCAGGAGCGTGACCGGGTCATCGCCGAAGGCAAGGGCGACGGCCGCAGGGTGCTTGTTATTGGCGGCGCGGGAAAGATGGGTCGTTGGTTTGTCGATTTCTTCGCATCACAGGGATTTGCGACAACGATTGCAGACAGCAGCGTTGCCGATAGCACCGGGCGCTTCGCGAACTGGACCGACGCCGGCGTCGATTACGACGTTATCGTCGTCGCGACACCGCTCGCCGTGTCGGGACGAATCCTCGCGCAGCTTGCGGTGCTGAAACCCAGCGGGCTGATTTTCGACATCGGCTCATTGAAATCGCCATTGCTTGACGGCCTGCACGAGCTGCAGGCAGCCGGTTGCAAGGTTACCTCCCTGCACCCGATGTTTGGCCCGGATACGCGCCTGCTGTCGGGAAGGCACCTGATTTTTTGCGATGTCGGCGACGCTGCCGCAACGGCTGCCGCCAAGGAGCTGTTCTCCGCCACCATGGTCGAGCAGCTGGACATGGGTCTTGAAGATCATGACCGCCTGATCGCCTACGTGCTCGGACTGTCGCACGCGTT
>JBATID010000190.1:0-12760 GCA_049667545.1 Woeseiaceae bacterium | reverse complement strand
CCCGTGCAGATGATCCCTGACCTCGAAGTCCGAACCGTGTCCGTCCGGACCGCATGGCCTGGTGCGACGCCCCAGGACGTCGAGAAAGAGATCCTGATCGAGCAGGAAGACTACCTTCGAACCCTGCCGAACCTGCAACGCCTCGAATCGTCCGCGTCCAGTGGCAGCGCGGTCATAGAGCTCGACTTTCCGTTCGGCGTCAACATGACGCAAACACTGATCGAGGTGAACAACGCGCTTAACCAGGTTCCGTCCTATCCGGAGAACGTTGACGAGCCGCGCATATTCGCCAATTCATTCTCGGCCAACTCGTTCATGTATTTTGCCATCACACCGTTGCCGGGGAACCCGCGCAACGTCAACATGATCATGATGCGCGACTTTGTCATCGACAATGTGCGTACGCGCCTGTCCGGAGTGCCCGGCGTTTCGCAGGTCAACGTATCCGGCGGCGCAGAACGGCAAATCAGAATACTGCTGGACCCGACACGCCTGGCGGATCGCCAGCTCACTATCCTCGACGTGCGCAATGCGATCAGGGCCCGCAACCGCGACGTTTCCGGGGGCGAAATAGACGGCGGCAAACGACGCTACCTGCTACGCACGATTGGCCGTTTCGATTCAGTCGAAGCGCTGCAGGACATGATCATTGATCGACGCGGTGATTCGCTGATTCGCCTCGGTGATATTGCCGTCATTGAGCTGGGCCATTCCGACATACAGAGCTACGCTTATTTCAACGGGGAGCCAATACTTTTCACGTCGGTCAATCGCGAGGCTGGCTCGAACGTTATCGACATCAAGTACGCGATGCTCGACGCTGTCGAACGCGTGAACCGGGATGTACTGGGACCCAACGGCATGCGTATGCAGCTGGTGGCGGAGGACGCCGGTTACGTCGAGGCATCCATTCGCAACGTCTGGCTGAACCTTTCGCTGGGCGCGCTGTTTGCCACCGCTGTGATGTTCCTGTTTCTGCGCTCCGTGCCGGCGACGGCAGTCGGCGTGCTGGGCATTCCCATCTGTACGATCGCGGCGTTTATCGGGCTGCTCGCAGCGGGGCGCACGATTAATGTCATCTCGCTGGCCGGGGTCGCGTTCGCGATCGGCATGACGCTGGATAACAGTATCGTCGTCATAGAAAGCATCGAGCTCAAACGCAGACAGGGTCTTGACCGGTTCCACGCCGCAGTCGAAGGCGTCAGAAGTGTCTGGACCGCCGTGCTGGCTTCAACGCTGACAACGATCCTGGTATTCCTCCCGGTATTGTTCATACGCGAAGAAGCGGGGCAGCTCTATTCGGACGTGGCCATTGCAATCTCAGCCTCGATACTGGCGTCGATGCTGGTCGCTATCACGTTGATCCCGACGGCCAGCGCGCGATTGTCGTTTGGCACCGAACATCGCTCACACACGGAAGGGGCGTTGCGGGACCGACTGCTCGCGCGTATCGATGCACTCATCGCCACTCGCAACCGGCGCCGGGCGACGATCGGGATTACGGTTGCGGCAAGCTTCGCGGTGATCGTGTTGCTTACCCCGCCCGCCGAGTACCTGCCGGAAGGCGAAGAGCCAAAGACGTTCGCGTCGATGAGTGCGCCGCCTGGCTATAACATCGAAACGATGAAAGAGATCGGCCTCGAGTTGCAGGATTACTTCATGCAATTCGTTAATGATGATCCGGACCGCTTTGCGCGTGGCGAAAGCGCCGTGCCCGCGATCCGGTATTTGAATACCAGAATATCGGCGGACGGCTTTCGTATTATTTCCGAACCCGTGAGACACGCCGACATCGAGGAGCTGATGGACGCAATAACCGCGAAATATCGGGAATATCCGGGGATGCGCGCTTTCGCTGCGCGCGGTTCCATCATCTCCAGCAACGATGGCGGAACGCGCAGCATTAACCTCGATATTTCGGGGCCAAATCTTGGCGTGATCTATGATGCCGCGTTGGCGACCTATCGCCGCGCAGAAGACGTTCTCGGTAATCCCCGCATACAGTCCAGCCCATCTTCGCTCGCCCTTTCGCAACCCTTGCTCGAAGTACAACCTGACTGGGCGCGCGCGGCGGAGCTCGGTCTGACGGCGAACGATGTGGGCTACACGGTCGCGGCACTGACGGACGGTGCATTCGTTGACGAGTTCTTCGAGTCGGATGACAAGATAGATATGTATCTGTACGGCACGACCGGCGGCCAGACGGATATCGATAATCTCGGTGGACTACCGATCTACACGCCGCAAGGCAGTATCCTGCCACTGGCTGCGATCGCGACCATTCATGAGACCGTCGACACCAATTCGATTCGACGAATCAACGGCCAGCGCACCGTGACCCTGAATATCATTCCGCCGGCGGCCATTCCCCTCGAAGAGGGTGTCGCGATTGTTCGCAACGACGTGGTTGCCTACCTGCGAGAAACCGGCGCATTGCCCGCGAACGTCAATGTTGATATTTCCGGAGCCAGTGACCAGCTTGATGCGACCAAGGCGGCGCTCGCTGCCAATCTGCCGGTGGCACTGATCATCGTGTTCTTGTTGCTGGTTGCGATTTTCAAGCACTGGGGATACCCGTTGCTGATCATGACAACGATCCCGCTGGGCATCGCGGGCGGCATCGTCGGGCTGACGCTCCTGAACCTGGTGGGTGGCGCGCTCGCGTGGCTTGGTCTGGGCAAACTGCACCAGCCGTTCGATATGATCTCGATGCTCGGTTTCCTGATCCTGATGGGTACGGTCGTCAACAACCCGATACTGATCGTCGACCGCGCGATGCAGGACATGAAGAATGGAAACATGTCAGCCATCGAGGCGGTTCGCGAGGCCGTCGCATCGCGCCTGCGACCGATCGCGATGTCAACGTTAACAACGATCTGCGGACTGTCGCCGCTCGTGTTTATCCCCGGGGCCGGCACCGAGCTTTATCGCGGCGTCGGGGCGATCGTCCTGTTCGGCATACTGGGTGCGGCGGTCGTCTCGGTAACCATGCTGCCCGCGCTGACGATCTCGGTGCTGGAATGGAACGAGAACCGCACAAAAGGGGACAGACCCCATTAAGTGGGGACAGACCCCTTTTTTGCCATCGCGGTTCTACCTGAAGCGGAGCTCAAAGCCAATGTGCAGACCGGAATCGAACGTGTAGCCGCCGAAGCCCTTGTATTTGGCATGAATACGCCGCAACCCCAGATAAACATCACCGTCGCGAACGATGCTGTAGCCGGCACGTACACCAATCTCGTAGTACTCGCTCTGGTCACCGAACGACGTGATGTCAGGCGCGTAGTACCCGTAACCGCCGATGTTATAGCGATCGGCGGTCGGCGGCGTATATCGCGCAAAGCCGCCGAGCGCCAGTGACGTTCCATTAAACGTGCTCGGGTCGGTGCGAGTCTGGACCAGGCGCACGCCCAGGCCGGCCTGCAATGCCGTGCCCGATCCGCTCGCGGCATCAACAAGGTGGAAGCTCCCGTGGATGACGTCCCCTTTGTCCTGGCTGTAAAGCCAACCGAGTTCAGCAAGGTAACTCGGATCGCCGAGTCGCCAGCTAAAACCCAAACGAACTGCATCGTTGTTCAGGTTAACGTCGAGCGCTTTTCCTGTCGTCTGGGCGGATGCCAGGCCCGCTAAAAGGCACAGACAAAACGCGAGCGTTATTTGTTTCTTTATCATGATGATTCCAGTTGTAAGCCCAAGTCGCCGCTCGCCATCTTCCAGATCGCCGCGGCCGCGCTATGATAACGGACAAATACGATACACGCATCGTTGCGCTGGCCGACAAAGCCTGCCGGCCGTACCATATGTTATTGGTACATAGGCCCTCCACAACAGGATACAATTTCCCGCCCTGCTCCCCGGATTCGGCCCGTTTGCAAATGGAGAGACGCATGCGCGCGACTATAATTGCTACCCTGCTCAGCCTTCTGGCATCAACCGCTGCCGCAGAGACTCGTCTGCTCAGATTCCCCGACCTCTACGGAGACACGGTTGTATTCACTTATGCCGGTGACCTGTGGCTGGCCAACACCGAAGGTACTAATGTCCGGAGACTGACTTCGCACCCGGGGCAGGAGCTTTTTGGCCGCTTCTCCCCGGATGGCCAGCATATTGCGTTTACGGGTCAGTACGACGGCGGGGAGCAGGTTTACGTGATCCCCGTCACCGGCGGCGAACCAACGCGCCTGACCTGGTATCCCTCTGAGGGGCCGCTGCCTGCACGCTGGGGCTATGACCACCAGGTCTACGGCTGGACCCCGGACGGCAAAGCCGTGCTATTTCGGTCCGTTCGCGAGGGCTACAGCCTGACGGACTCGCGACTCTACGCGGCGAAATTATCCGGCGGGTTGCCCGAAGCGCTGCCGATGGTTATTTCAGGGGCCGGCGCACTAGCCCCCGACGGCGACCGGATTTTGTTTTCACCCTTGTTCCGCGACTTCCGAACCTGGAAACGCTATCAGGGCGGCTGGGCGCAGGACCTTTACATCTTTGAACTCGACGGCTCGGGTTCGCGCAACATTACCAACCACATACGCACGGACCGCGATCCGATGTGGATGGAAGACGGCATCTTTTTCGTGTCCGACCGCGACGACTACCTGAATATTTACGCCTACGATCTCGACAACGAACAGACGCGCCAGCTGACCCGACACCAGGGCCTTGACGTACGCTGGGCGAGCGACGACGGGTCGCATCGGATCGTTTACGAACTGGATGGCGCGCTGCGCATACTCGACGTCCGCAACGGCAACGACCGTCAGCTCGCAATCAGCGTGCCGGCAGACACCGGCTTCGAGCTCGGCGAGCAGGTTGCGGTAGCCGAACACCGCGAAAGCTTTGACGTCAGCCCGAACGGCGAGCGTATTCTCGTGGCTGCGAGGGGCGAAGTATTTTCGGTGCCCGTCGAGCACGGGGTATCGCGCAACCTGACGAATAGCGCCGGCGCTCATGAACGGGAAGTCGCCTGGTCCGCCAAGGGCGATCGCGTTGCCTGGATATCAGACGCGAGTGGCGAAGAAGAAATATACGTTGGCGACCACCTCCGGCAAACACCGGCAACGAGAGTGACTGCCGACACGTCAACACGACTCTATGGCCCGCTGTTTTCGCCAGACGGCAGCAGGATCGCATACGGCGATGCAGAAGCGAGGATCTTCGTCGTCGACAGCGATGGCCGCAACAAGCGGCAGGTCGCGGATGATCCCGGGTATCCACAGCACGACTTTTCCTGGTCGCCCGACTCGCGCTGGCTCGCCTATTCCATGGCGAATCCGAACGGGTACCGGTCGCTGTATATCTGGGACAGCAAATCAGACAAGTCACAGCGCGTTACCGACGACATGTTCAGCGCGTACAACCCGGTATTCGCGGCAAGCGGCGGTCAACTTTTCTTCTTGTCCGATCGAATGTTTGCCCCGCAGATTGACCTGCTGGAGTGGAACTACGCAAACAATCGGCGCACCGGCGTCTATGCACTGATGCTGACGGCAACGGCCGACAATCCGTTCGCGCCACGGAACCTGGAAGGGATGCCGAAGGATAAAGACGAAGATAAAAGTAAAGAGGACAAACCGGAGGCGGTGAAGGTCGCCATTGAATTTGAGGGCCTGGCTGCCCGGGTGGCCCGCGCACCGATCGACTTCGACAATTTCGGCGGCCTGTCAGCGTCCGGCGAACACCTGCTTTTCGTCGCCAACCCGGCATTCTTTTACGGCCGCGACATCGAGCCCAGCGCAGAGCTGCGCGCCTATTCCCTGGCGGACAGGGAAGTGTTCACCATCGCGAACAAGGTCGATGAGTATGCGCTCGCCGCGTCCGCAAACCAGGTTGTCGTCGCCCAGGAGGGCACGCTCAGCCGCTTCGACATCAAGAAAGAAGAACAAGAGGCCAAGAAGGTCGATCTCGGCGGTCTCACGGCGAAGCGCGTGCGCTCGGTGGAGTACGCGCAGATTTTCGACGAGGTCTGGCGCCGCTACCGCGATCACTTCTACGTCAGGAACATGCACGGCTATGACTGGGCCGCACTGCGCGAGCGCTATCGGCCACTTCTCAAATACGTTGCACATCGTGCCGATCTGAACTATCTGATCGGCGAAATGATCGCCGAGCTAAACGTTGGCCACGCCTACATCGCGGGCGGCGACATCACGACCACGCAGCGTTCGAACGATGCATTGCTGGGAGCGACATTCGAGCTCGATAGTGCGGCTGGCCTGTACCGTATCGGCACGACCTACGCCGGCCATAATGAGGAAGACAAGTACCGCTCGCCGTTGACCGAGCCCGGCACAGGCGCGAAAGCTGGCGACTACGTGCTCGCCATCAACGGACGCGCCCTAACCACCGACATCAACCCTTACTCGCTCCTCAACGGCCAGGGCGGACGCCTGCTCGAGCTGACACTCGCGGACGATGCCCGCGGGAAAAACCGACGCACCGTGCTCGTCAATCCGATCGCGAGTGAAAACGATCTGCTGTACCTGAAATGGGTGAACAAAAATCGTGAATACGTCGCGCAGCGCACCGATGGCAGGATCGGCTACCTGCACCTTCCCGACATGGGACCGGCCGGCATTTACGAGTTCACGAAGTGGTTCTACGGGCAGATTCGAAAACAGGGAATGATCATCGACGTGCGCGGCAACGGCGGCGGCAATGTTTCGCAGATGGTGATAAACCGTCTCGCACGCAACCTCGTTTTCATGGGTTATGCCCGCGGCGTCGACAACCTCGACACCTATCCGAACGTTGTTTTCACCGGGCCACTGGTCGCGCTACTGGACGAAGATTCAGCATCGGATGGCGATATCTTCCCCGCTGCCTTCCAGACGCTGGAGCTCGGCCCGCTGATCGGCAAGCGCAGCTGGGGCGGCATCATTGGCATTACCAACCTGGGCCCGCTGATGGACGGCGGGACGGTATTTGTGCCGCAGTTCGCGACGGCGTCGGCCAACGGTGAATGGGCCATCGAAGGCGTGGGCGTCAGTCCGGATATTGAGGTCGACAACCCGCCGGAGGCCGTGCTGCGAGGCGAGGACGCGCAGCTCGATCGGGCGATTCAGGAGGCCCTGCAGCGGCTACAGACTCGGCCGGGCACCTTACCGCCACGACCGGCGGATCCGGTAAAAACCCCGGGCAACCCGTAAGCAAGTGGGGCGGCAGCGCGCCGCCCCGCATGCTCGTTAGCGACCGTTCAGGACTCGTCGGTTTCCTCAAGCCTGATCAGCCGCTGGCGTAGCTGCGTCACCTCGTCGAGAAGGTCCAGCACGAGCGCGGCACCGGCCGCGTTCAGTCGCAGATCCCGCGACAGGCGCTCGGCGACCACGACACGTCTGACGCTGCGGCCGCTGAACCGCCACTCGGCGGGCTCGCGACCCACCGGCTCAACCAGGCCCTCGTCAACCAGTTGCACGATACGTTCGCTGGTGACAGTGCAAACCTCGCAGAGATCGGCGAGCGACATCTCACGACGCGTCTCGATGATTTCGCACTGCAGTACGTTGTTCCGATCTTCTTCGGCCATTGCCTATCCCTCACTGTCCCGGCGCGGATCGAAGTCGAAGGCGCTCGCAAACTCGCGATACGCCGCCTTTTGTTTATCCGTCCCTGCTCGAGGCAGGGCGATTTGCAGGACCGCGTAGAAATCACCGGGTTCTTTCCCTGGCAACCCCCGCCCTTTGAGACGCAGCTTTCGCCCCGCTTTCGAATGCGGCGGAATCGTCAGGCTGACGTCGCCTGTCGGCGTTGACGTCTTGACGCTGGCGCCGAGTTCCGCCTCCCATGGCGCTACCCGCAAGTTCAGATAAACGTCTTTGCCTTCGACCAGGAACTTAGGATGCGCCCGAAACGCAATTTCCAGAAACAGGTCACCGCTGGCACCACCGCCGACGCCCACCGATCCCTGCTTGGCGAGGCGAATGTGCTGACCGGGTCGCACCCCTTTCGGTATCTTCACGTTCAGCGTTCGATCGCGCACCCGTGGGCGGCCGTCTTCACCAATCTCCGTGTGCTTCAGCGTGACGCTGCGGGTCGCGCCGCGGTAGGAATCCTCCAGATCGACAACGATCCTTGCGAAGGTATCCTCGCCGCGGGTCCTGGATTGACGATGGTCTGCCCGCGTGAAGCCGCCGCGGAAATCGCCGCGACCAAACAAGGTCTCGAAAAAGTCGCTGAACTCCTCGCCACCGCCGCCGGCAAAGTCACCACCGTGGAACTCAAACCCCTGATCCCAGTTCGGTGGCGGTTGAAAATCCTGGCCCTTCTTCCAGTCCGCGCCCAGTTGATCGTAGGCGGCGCGTTTCTCGGGATCTTTTAGTACCGCGTAGGCCTCGCCCAATTCCTTGAAGCGCTGCTCGGCGTCCGCATCCTTGCTGACATCCGGGTGATATTTGCGGGCAAGCTTGCGATAGGCCCGCTTGATTTCGTCCTGCGCGGCGTCGCGCTCGACGCCCATCACCTTGTAATAATCTCTATATTCCATAAGCCGACATTATTGGGCCACCGGATGACGGTAACAAGGCTTTACTTGAGTTCTCTGGCGATCTCGCCTCGCAACGCTGAGCAGTCGATCACCGCGTCGCTTCATACAGGGGAATGACTTTGGGTAACAGTTTTTGAATCTGCTGTATGCGAGTGGCGTCCGCGGGATGCGAACTGAGAAACTCCGGTGGCTTGCCGCCCTGATTCGCACTCGTCATTTTTTGCCACAAGGTGATGCCGGCACGTGGGTCGTATCCGGCACGGGCCGCCAGTTCCAGGCCGATTTGATCGGCCTCGCTTTCGTCAGTGCGGCTGAACCTGGTCGCTAACAAAACCTGGTACCCGACGTTCGCGGCATCGGTAGAGGTTTTGCCAAGACCAAAGATCGCGGCGCCTGCACCGATCACACCCTGCGCAACCAATGCTTGCGACATCTGCTCACGCACGTGCTCACGCAGAGCGTGCGCGATTTCGTGTCCCAGGATGTTCGCCAGCTCGGCGTCTGTAAGATCGAGCTTTGTAATGATGCCTGAGTACACCATGACTTTGCCGCCGGGCATGCAGAAAGCGTTGAGTTCATCACTCGTCATGATGTTGACTTCCCATTGCCAGCCAGGCGCATCCTTCCTGAAGACGTTCGTCTGCGCCTGCAGTCGGCCGGTGATCGCCCGTACCCGCTTGAGCATCGCGGCATCCTTGTTCAGCACGCCCTTGGCGGAAGCATCTGATTTCAACGTGTCATAGCTTTGCGCCGCCAGCTGATTGAGCTCCTCGGACGAGATCAGCATTAGCTGTGAGCGATTGGCGCCGACTGCGCCGCCGGCGGTCGTCGTTACACAACCACTCAGTGCCGCGAGAAACAGGCATGCCAGCGCAGCGGTAGGGATTGCGCGGAAAGAACGCGCCTGTACTGCCCTGGTCCGACCCTTTGCGAGGACTTCGTTCATGGTTGACTCCTGATTGGCTTATTTGGTTTTTTTCGTCTCGCAACGCTGAACGGTCCGTTCTTCTATTCGCTTAGCTCTTCGCGAATCAGGTCAGCCAATTGCTGGCGGCCAATGACGAAGGGGTGAATGGGGTCAGGCGGCGACCTCGACATAGTGCACGCGGCTGGATGCCGCAGGAATCGGCAGATTCTCCGCGCGCAGGCCTTCGAGATGCATTTTGACGGCCTTGCGAATTGCTTTTTCCGTTTCCGGAACAGTGGATCCGGTAGCAATGCAGCCCGGCAAATCGGGTACGTATGCCGAAAAATTTCGACCTGCATCTTCAATAATAATCGCGTATCGCATGGGAATCTCACTCAATCTCAAGGCCCGCCTGTTTCAGGATACTCTTGAGTGTACCGGGCGCCAAGTCATCAGGGGGTTTGCCTGCCACCGTCACGCGGCCCGATTTGTTCGGGTGCCGAAACTGCCGGTGGCTTCCGCGGCGTGCAACCTCTGTCCAGCCATCATTCTTCAACATTCGCAAAACCGCTCGCACTTTCATTCATCCAGATTGGCATGACAATGATCGCTGTAACCATTTTCATAATTCCGCCATTTGCGGTGATAGGAAACTTCTACGGTCTGGCGTGACTGGCATCCTCTCCTGCCGGACAAAGCGTTAACCCCGCCTCAAGTCAGGGCCGTTCTTTTATTCGCTTAGCTCTTCGCGAATCAGGTCAGCCAATTGCTGGCGGCCAAAGCTGGGTAACGGCCGGCCGTTGACAAAATATTCCGGCGTCGCGCTGATTTTCAGAAGGATGGCGTCTTGCTTGTCCTGTTCAATGCGCTGCAAAACGTCCGGAGCATTCATGTCCACCGTCAGCTGCTCCATATTCAGGCCCACACCCGCGACGGCTGGCAGGATTCTGTCGGGCTGAACCATATGGTTCTGTGTCCACTGACGTTGCGATACCAGCAGCGCTTCGAGCGTCTGCCAGTACTTGTCTTGTTTGCGGCTCGCTTCCAGAACTCTGATCGCATAGTCCGCGCCGGCATGGAACGCGATATGGCGAACCGAAAGACGGATTTCGCCCGGGACCTCGGACATCCACTGTTTGACCATAGGATAAAACAGGGCACAGGTCTCGCACGCCGGATCGAGAAACTCCACGATATGTACCCTGGCGCCCGGGTCGCCATATGTCGGCGAATGGTCACTCGCGAGGGCGGCCTGTCGCGCTGCGGTCTCAGCCTGCACAGACGATGTGTTGTCACTGTCGTACAGGAACATCGCGGCGACGAGGCCAACGACCAGTACCCCGACGGCAACAGCGACGAGAGTCGTACGACTGATGCGGTCCGCGTTCACTTGCTTGTTTTGGGTCTTTCGACTCATAGAGATTGTTGTCCTTAAATACCGGTTCTATTTCGATTCACGCATCACATGGCCGAACGGCAGCAACGCCATTGGTACCAGTTTCACGTGCTGTACCGCGATCGGAAAGCCAATGATCGTCACGGCAAAAAGCAGTGCGAGAACCAGGTGCATGATGGCAAGTTCGAGCCCCGGGAGAATGATCCAGATGATGTTCATGATCAGCGTAAGGATACCGCCCGGTGGTTCCGTTTCACGCACCTCGCGCCCGAACGGTGCGATGACGCTGCCCGCCAGCCTGAAGCACATCAGGCCGAACGGAATGCCAATGATCGTAAGGCACAACAGGATGCCACCGAGAACGTAGCCGAGGAAGATGATGAACCCGCCGAAAACGAAGAATACGACGTTGCCAACTAAAGACATAATGGCTCCTGTTCCCGCGAAGCCAGATCATACATTCGCAAGATGAATAGCACCAAGTCGCTTCTGAATATCATTCGGTTGCTCTCCCGCCGACCACCGGGGCTGTAACGGGTACCTGCCCGTATTTGCTATGATACGCCGCAATGAGAGTCTCGCCCGACACGCAACGCGGGTGAATAACAACAAGGGAACAACTAATGAGTAAATCAGTTTTGAAATACTTCGATCGCGCCATGATCCAGCTGCGCGACCTTGGCCTGGTGCCGGAACAAACGGACGAGGCGCCCATCGTCGCGCTCCTGAACCGGCTGACCGAACTCGACGAGGCCAAGGTCACCGCCATTGCTCGTACCCTGAGCCAGGCCTCGCTGTTCAACGAGGTTGTCCGCGAGCAGGTCAGCTCGATGAAGCTGGGCGAGCGCTACGAAGAGATTACCGAAGCGTTCGATTCTATTCGCGATGACGCCAAGAACATGGTCGAGCAGGTCGAAGACGGCAAGATCGACACCTTCGAGCGCATCAGCAATGTCTGGATGAAAGTAACGCGCGGAGATATTGCGTCACGCTTCGAGGACATCAAGGAGACCTACCTCGAAGTGGCCGAAGATTCAGGCGACCAGATCGAGCGCGAGCACCTTATCCTCAATGCTTACCAGGACTTTCGCGGCGCCCTGAAAGAGTCCGAAATCCTGTCCCTCGACGTCCTGAAGACGGCCGAAATCCGCTGGGAAAAAGCAAAAAATCAGGTCACCGTCGCGGCCGCTGCAGTCGATACTTTCCAGGGCGATGACCTGGTGGCACGTGCCAGGCTGGAGCTGGCTCGCGATGAAAAAGTACGCATGTTGCAAGCCGATGAAGATCGTTACCAGATCGCCAAGGACCTGTCGGACAATCTGACGGTAAGCTACAACACGACAGAGTTCGTCATGACACGCTTGCTGCAAACGACCAGTGCGAAAGAACGCGTCTACAAACAGTCCATTATGTTTTTTGGCACCAATGAAACAGTACTGACGGCGCTCAGCGCGTCATTCACCGGCCTGTTCGGTTTGCACGAAAGCACGCAGGCGCTTGAATCGATGAAGGAAGGCATGTCGAAGAGCCTCGAAGACCTCGCTGACATCGGCGGCAAAGTTCAGGAAGCAGCGGTACGCGCTGGCTATGGCCCGACTATTCGTGCGGATGCCGTCAAGAAGCTGGTCGAATCGGTAGTCAACTTCCAGACACGTTCGCGCGACATCATCGAGGAAATGCGCGTGCTGGCGACAAAGAACGCCGAAGAAATCCGCGAATCGGTTGAGGACGGCAAACAACGCCTCGCAAAACTGATCCAGCAGGGCGAAACGCTGCCGCCACCGAGCGGCCTCTAGGTTTCTATGAGCACGGCCCTCCCTGCGGGTGCTGATAAAGCACCGCTTGAAGACCTCATGGTGGCAATGGATGTCGTCGACACGCTTCGGCATCGCGATCTTATTGTCGACCGTGAGCTCAATGCGGAGGGCCGGCGGCAACGCCTGCTTGTCCGGCTCCGGGAAATCTACGAAGCACAGGG
>JBATID010000189.1:0-1563 GCA_049667545.1 Woeseiaceae bacterium | reverse complement strand
CACAGCGTGCCGATAACGTCATCGGCCTCCACGTCCGGTACCTGCAGGAGCGGCAG
Source organism: Woeseiaceae bacterium (assembly GCA_049667545.1). Classification (GTDB taxonomy): domain Bacteria; phylum Pseudomonadota; class Gammaproteobacteria; order Steroidobacterales; family Woeseiaceae; genus UBA1847. The sequence continues at coordinate 1,507 of JBATID010000189.1, read as the reverse complement.
ACCCATTGCCCTGACGGCGTCGAGGATCGGTTTTACCTGCGAGCGCAGCTCGTCCGGCATCGGCGGTCGGGTGGCTTTGTAGTCTGCGTACAAGTCGTCGCGGAAGGTCTTGCCCGGCGCGTCGAATACCACTGCAATGTGCCGGGGCTGCTGCTCGCGAATGAGCTTCTGGATCATCGAGAGTACGCCGTGCAGCGCACCCGTTGGTTCTCCCGCCGAATTGGTCAGGGCCGGCAGTGCGTGATACGCGCGATACAGATAAGACGATCCGTCAATCAGGACAAGGTCAGTCATCGACGGTGATCCGCCCTACGTGGGGGGCAAATCGCCTTTCTCTTTTTCCTTGCTTTGCTCCTGCTCGGATCCGGTGGGAGCGGGCGGCAGTGTCTCGATTCGGCTGGGATTGCCCGGCAGATACAATGGACCGCTCTGGCCACAGCCGGAGACGATGAAAAGAGATGCCATGGCGGCGATTGCGAGGATGAATCGTTGCATGTCGGTGGCCCCAAAAAAGCGTAGCGCCGATTATAGTGGCACGGGCGCGAAATAGGGCATCATTTTGCGTAGCGTTTGGCCACTCGCCGATAGGCGTCGCGAAACGCCAGGCCTTCCTCGCGCACGAGACGATACGCTTCCGCCGTGGCGAAAATGCCCTCGTCGAGTTTGATGTTGTCAGGCAGAAACTCGATGCCCTCGAGCAGGTACGCCATGATGTCGACACTCTCGGTCGCGAGGTCGATAGAGCGAAACAGTGGCGACTTCAGTCGCTGCAGGTCGCGATGATAGCCGGACGGGAGTTTTGCGGTAATCATCAGCGCTTCATCAAGGCAGGCAAGCGCCGTCGCCGAGGAGGCGCGGATTAGCTCGAGAACATCCGGGTTGCGTTTTTGCGGCATGATCGATGAACCCGTTGTCACCTCGTTCGCCAGCGTAACGTAAGCGAACTCCTGCGTGTAGAACAGCAGCAGGTCGGAGGCCATGCGGCCGAGGTCCTGCAGCAGCAATGCGATTTCGAAAAGCAGCGCGCTTTCGGCTTTGCCGCGGGAGAGTTGCACGGCGGTCACAGGTGTTTGCGTGCTGGCGAAACCGAGCTTCCTGGTGGTCATGTCGCGGTCGAGAGGCAGGCCGGGCGTGCCGTAGCCGGCCGCGCTGCCCAGCGGGTTCTTGTTAATGCGCCGGGTTACCGAGTTGAGGCCATCGATGGCATCGGCCAGGCCCTCGTCGAAACCGCCGCACCACAACGCAACGGACGATGGCATCGCGTGCTGCATGTGCGTGTAGCCCGGGATCTCGACGTCGCCCTGGCGTTCGACGAGAGCGGCGATGGCATCGCGCAATGACTGCACGCGCGTTGCCAGGTCAAGCGCCACGTCGAGCAGGTAAAGTCTGAGCGCCGTCAGTACCTGGTCGTTTCGCGAGCGGCCCAGGTGCAGCCGGCCGCCGGCTTCACCGATATTGGCCGTCAGGCGGGATTCGAGTGCAGTATGCGCGTCCTCGTCCTCGAGAG
>JBATID010000188.1:0-2969 GCA_049667545.1 Woeseiaceae bacterium | reverse complement strand
CGGAAAGAAAGACTTCGATGGTGACAGCGGGCGCATCAGTACCGTACTCGGCACGACAGTGCAGTATGGCAAGACTCATGTCGCGGCCCTCCCTGGCCGACGTCGCAACCCCTTAGCGATTACTGTTCGTGCTGTTCCAGTTTCGCCTCAAGTGCCTCGAGCTTTTTGCGCGTGCGAGCGAGCACCGCTTCCTGCACCTCGAACTCCTCGCGCGTGACCAGGTCGAGCTTGCTTAACGACGACCTTAAGACGGCGCGGAAATTGTGTTCGAGATCTTCGCGCACTGAGCGCAGTCCTTCAGGCACGGCGGCGGCGAGCTTTTCTGCCAGGTTTTCAATGGAATCGTTTGTCATAGGCGTTTGATACCTCAGCGCCTGCCAAAACGCCAGCCACATTATTCGCGTCACCGCTCGATTTGCACGCTTGCTCCCCAATACGGGGCAGCCCCGGTTTTGGCTGCACCAAAACGGTGCGATCACGCGGGCATGAATTTCGTAACTCTATGTTTTCAAAAGCTTTAATAAAGTTGGCACGGTATCTGCTTTATACCGGGCGAACGCGGCCAATTGCGGCCGCACACCTAACCGGGAGCAAATGAAAATGAACAGCAGAAAAACGGCGTTTATCGCTATCGCACTTCTTTCCAGCGGCATCGCAAACGCCCAGTGGTCGGCCAACCTCGGCTTCGCGAGTGACTACTTCTTTCGCGGCATCTTCCAGGCACAGTCATCAGCCAGTGGCGGTGTCGACTACGAAAACAACGGCTTCTATGCCGGCGTATGGGCAGCAGACGTCAGTGATGGCACGTCGGCAGGCTACTCCGGCAGTGATGCGGCTGGCCTGGAGGTCGATGGCTACTTTGGTTACGGCGGCGAAGTCGGCGATTTCAGTTACGGCATCGGCTATACCGGTTACTTCTATACGCAGGACTTTGACGACACCTACCAGGAAATCAACCTGAGTGGCGGTTTCGGGATCGCAACGCTCGACGTTGCCATCGGTGAGTACGACAACTTCAGCGGACCCAAGCAGGACTACACCTATTACGCGCTGACGCTTGAGAAGAACGGTTTCTATGGCAAGTACGCGGGATTCAGCCAGGACGCGGATGGCGAGTACTTCGAGCTGGGCTACGGCGCAACCGTTGCCGATATCGATCTCGGGGTTTACCTGCTTTTCAACGACAAGATGTTGAGCGGAATCGAGGACGTCGACAGCGGCTCGCCGACCGACAACAACTCGATTATTTTCACCATCGGCAAGTCGTTCGACCTGAACTGATCACTTTGTGGCGGCCGCAAGGCCGCCTTCTCTATGGAGGGGAATCACAATGAAAATGATCACCGCGATCATCAAGCCATTCAAACTGGATGATGTCCGACAGGCAGTGGCCGACGTTGGCATCCAGGGCATTACCGTTACCGAGGTCAAGGGCTTTGGCCGGCAACGGGGACACACCGAGTTGTATCGAGGCGCCGAGTACGTCGTCGATTTCCTGCCCAAAGCAAAAATTGAGCTGGCCGTTGATGATGCCGTTCTCGAGCAGGTCATCGAGGCCATCGCCAATTCGGCACGCACCGGCAAAATCGGCGACGGCAAGATCTTCGTCACCGAACTGACGCAGGCCATTCGCATTCGCACCGGTGAAACCGGCAGCGAAGCCGTATAGGGAGGGACATCTCGTGGAAGAAACAACTCAGATAGCAGCGCAGGTCACTGAACTGGCTTATGCGCTCGATACTTTTTACTTTCTCGTCATGGGCGCGCTGGTCATGTGGATGGCAGCGGGCTTCACGATGCTGGAAGCTGGCCTCGTTCGTGCCAAAAACACGGCCGAGATTTTGACCAAGAACGTCGGTCTCTACTCCATTGCCTGCATCATGTACATGCTGTGTGGTTACACGATTATGTATCCCGGCGATTTCGGTGGCGGCGTTTTCCAGAGCATTACCACCCTCGGCACCGGATTGTTGACATCAAGTGACAACGCAGCGGCGGATGTACTTGCCAGCGGCGGCGACACGTATTACTCGAACCTGTCCGATTTCTTCTTCCAGGTCGTGTTCGTGGCTACCGCGATGTCGATCGTTTCGGGTGCTGTTGCAGAGCGCATGAAGCTCTGGTCGTTCTTCGCCTTTGCCGTTGTTCTCACCGGATTCATTTACCCGGTACAGGGCTTCTGGAAATGGGGCGGCGGCTTCCTGGATGCAGCTGGCTTTCTCGATTTTGCCGGTTCCGGCGTGGTGCATTTGTGCGGCGCGGCCGCGGCACTTGCCGGCGTATTGCTGCTGGGCGCTCGCAAGGGCAAGTACGGCAAGAACGGTCAGATCAACGCCATACCGGGCAGCAACCTGCCGCTGGCGGCACTCGGCACGCTGATTCTCTGGCTCGGCTGGTTCGGCTTCAACGGTGGCTCGGAGCTGAAAGTCTCCGACGTCGGTGAGGCGAATGCCGTCGCACTCGTGTTCGTTAATACCAACATGGCGGCAGCCGGTGGTCTCGTGTTCGCACTGTTGCTGTCACGCTTCTGGTTCGGCAAGGCGGATCTGACGATGGCGCTCAACGGCGCGCTCGCGGGCCTGGTGGCGATCACGGCGGAACCGCTGACGCCTGCACCGCTTTCAGCAACACTGATCGGCGCTGTTGGCGGCCTGCTGGTTGTTGGTTCGATCGTGACGCTCGATAAATTGAAGATCGACGATCCTGTCGGCGCAATCTCGGTGCACGGTGTGGTCGGCATCTGGGGCCTGCTGGCGGTCTGTTTCACCAATGACGATGCGTCATTCGGCGCGCAGCTCCTCGGCATGATTTCGATCTTTGCCTGGGTCTTCATCATGAGCTTCATCGTCTGGTTCATCCTGAAGAAAACAGTTGGCATCCGTGTCTCCGAGGAAGAGGAGTACGAAGGTGTCGATCTCAGCGAATGTGGTCTCGAGGCCTACCCCGAGTTTACAAAGGCTGAATAGTCC
>JBATID010000187.1:0-2583 GCA_049667545.1 Woeseiaceae bacterium | reverse complement strand
CCCGTGCATCTGGCAACGGCTTCTCCTTCCTCCCGCTTTACGTGCGACGCACAAACGGGGCAAAGGTCCGGAAGTTTCACGCGCTTCGTTTTTTTCGGTCGGCGACTGGCCACGATGCTGACCACTTCCGGAATAACATCGCCGGCTCTGCGAATTATCACGGTGTCTCCGACGCGCACGTCCTTTCTGTGCAGTTCGTCGATATTGTGCAACGTGGCATTACTGACTGTCACACCACCCACGAATACGGGTGCCAGTCTGGCCACCGGCGTAAGAGCTCCGGTTCGACCAACCTGAAACTCCACCGCCTCAACAACCGTCAGTTCTTCCTGTGCGGGAAACTTGTGCGCAACTGCCCATCGCGGCGCGCGTGAAACGAATCCCAGCTCGCGTTGCATAGCAAGGCTGTCGACTTTGTATACGACGCCATCGATATCATAGGCGAGCTTGTCGCGCTTCTTGCCGATGGCCTCATAATAGGCAAGGCAGCCTTCCACGCCTTTTACGACCTCAATCTCGGGACTGACTTTTAGTCCCCACGACTGTAATTTCCGCAAGATCTCGCTATGCGTGTCAGGCAACTGACCACCTTCGACCAAGCCGACAGAATAGACGTAGACATCTAACGGACGTTCCGCCGTCAGTTTTGGGTCGAGTTGCCGGAGGCTTCCGGCAGCCGCGTTGCGCGGATTGACGAACGTCTTCTCCCCTGCCGCTCTCGCTTTGGCGTTGTACGCTTCGAAGCCGGCACGGGGCATAAAGACCTCACCGCGGACTTCCAACGTGCCAGGGAATCCCGCGCCCAAGAGCCGCAACGGCACCGAATCGATCGTACGAACGTTATGGGTGATATCTTCACCGGTCGTACCATCCCCGCGTGTTGCAGCGCGTATCAGCACGCCTCTCTCATACAGCATGCTCACGGCCGCGCCATCGAGTTTTGGCTCCGCCGAGTAACGAAGATCAGCGGCGCCGTCGTCAAATTCCAGCTTCGCTGCGACGCGCGCATGAAACTCACGCAGCTCCTCCGGCGAGAACACATTCTCCAGCGACAACATCGGCATGCGATGTTTAACGGTCTGCAACGCCGCACTTGGTTCCGCCCCAACTCTTTGAGTCGGGGAGTCTTTGACAACGAGTTCGGGGTATTGCTGCTCGAGCTTGAGCAACTCCCGCATCAAGCGGTCGTACTCAGCGTCAGGAATCTCTATGTCGTCAAGAGTGTGGTAGCGGTAGTTGTGGTAACGAATTTCTTCTCGCAGTGATTCAACTTTCTTGCGAACGGCTGCGGAGGCGGTCATCGGGTTCGAAGGACCTGCTATCAGGCAACCAGGTTACTGTGTTGATATTGAATTATTTCTTCGCGCAGGTAGCGTTCCCTCTGAATACTGAGATTGCTTCCCGACTCGTCAAGAAGCTCGCCGTCAAGCGACGTCGCCAGTGCACGCGCCGCTTTCATCATCAGGTCGAATGCATCAACACCTTCAACCGGCCCCGGCAGCACCAGGAAAAGACTGATGCCGGGAATCTCCTGCTCCTTGATATTAGCGAGGTCGAAACTACCAGGCTCCACCAGGCTGGCGGCACTAAAAATCGTACGAGACTCGTCATTGCCATCATAGCGATGAAAAATACCGAACTTCCCATGCCGCAAACCGATTCCGCGCAGACTGAGAATTAGCTCGTCACCCATGAACGACTTCTTGTGGCGCGCGACAAGCCTTAGCGTCACGATCTTCTGGGGTTGCTCATTGAGGACGGGCGACTGGAAATCATCGTCCGACGACAGCGGTGGATCTTCTGCGTCTGAATCACTGTCACGCGTTAGATCAACGCCCTTCAGATCAATGGTAGGTTCTACCCTGTCGATAGCCTTGGGCGCTGCGACACTTTTGTCCTTTTCCCGACGGCTATAGACATAGACACCGGCGATCACCAGAGCCCCGAAAATCAAAAGTAACCAGCGCAAACCGTCCATTTTCCTGCACCCTAACCTGCCGGCTAGCCCGCCACCATCTTGACGGCAGCATCAAGATCGACCGACACCAACCGCGAGACACCCGGCTCCTGCATTGTCACACCGGAAAGTTGGCGCGCGAGTTCCATTGTCACCTTGTTATGAGTGATAAAGACAAACTGCACTTTGTCCGACATCTCTTTCACAATCTCACAGAATCGGCCTACGTTCGCATCATCGAGCGGCGCATCAACCTCATCGAGCATGCAGAACGGTGCCGGATTCAGCTCAAAAATAGCAAACACCAACGCCACTGCTGTGAGCGCTTTCTCGCCGCCAGACAGCAGCGCAATAGTGCTGTTGCGCTTACCGGGCGGCCGCGCCATCACCGCAACGCCTGCAGTCAGCAGATCGTCCCCGGTTAGCTCGAGGTAAGCGTGGCCGCCGCCGAACAACTTCGGGAACAATCGCTTGAAGCCATCGTTAACACTGTTATAGGTTTCCCTGAAGCGCGATCGCGTTTCTTTGTCGATCTTGCGGATGGCGCCCTCCAGCGTGGCTAACGCCTCGTTCAAATCCGCCATTTGCGAGTCCAGGTACTCCTTACGCTCGGACTGTTCCTTGAA
>JBATID010000186.1:0-7431 GCA_049667545.1 Woeseiaceae bacterium | reverse complement strand
GTCGGTGCCGATTGCTGCTCGGGGCACCTGGCCGCAGATCACGACCATGGGCACGGAATCGGCCATGCTGTCGCGTACTGGTGTAACGGTATTCGTCGCGCCGGGGCCCGACGTGACCATGGCAACGCCCACCTCGCCGCTGGCGCGTGCATAGCCTGCTGCCATGAAGCCGGCACCCTGCTCGTTGGCGGGCACGATGAGTGGCATCGGTGCCTTGCCGTCCGCACCCAGGTGATTGTCGTTGTAGCGAAACACGGCGTCATAAATGGGCAGGATGGCGCCGCCGCTGTAACCGAAAATGGTCTTGACGCCCTCATCGGCCAGGACCTGGACGACGGTCTCTGCGCCGCTCATGCGCTTGCCCCTCAGGGAATGTTCGCTGACTGCTGCCGTGTTTGCGGAGTTGTTCATTGGACTTCCAGAAATCACTGTAAGTTACGGATTTTTTTCGAGTGTTTACTAATTCCTGATGCATTGCAATACTGCAGAATCTACGCCACCATCGCTGTACGCAATGAAGAATATCGTTTCACGCGTAATTCACGAACCCGGACACTAGCGAGCTCACCATGCGACACGCAATATCAGTCCTTCTGCAAAACGAAGTCGGCGCGCTGACCCGTATGTCGGGCATGTTCTCATCGCGCGGCTACAATATTGAGACGCTCAACGTAGCGCCAACCTACGATCCCCGTGTGTCGCGTGTGACGCTCGTTGTATCAGGATCCGACGCGGCGATCGCGCAGCTGAATGCGCAGCTCGCCAAGCTGGTCGATGTTGTCAATATCCACGACATGACGCTGGGTGAGCATTTCGAACGCGAACTCGCGATCATCAAGATAAAACTGGGCAAAGGCGGACTCGCCAAGGCGATGGCGCTGGCCAAGCGCCTGGGCGCCGTAATGCTGGACGAGGCCCAGGTCAGCTGCACGATGCAGCTCACCGGCAAAGTCCGCGAGGTTGATGAGTTCGTCAACGAGGCGGCGAAAGTCGGTGAGATCTCGGCCGTCGCTCGCAGTGGCACAGTGGCCGTCTCGAAAGGCGAGGTGACGCTGACGTCATTCGAGCGTCAGCACCTGCTCGCCGGATAACGGAATGGCCGCACTGGCGCTTTCCGATTACCGGCGACTGGTCATCAAGGTCGGCTCCTCCCTGCTGGTCGATGAATCCGGCCGTCTCAATCGTCACTGGCTCGAGACGCTGGCCGATGACATCAGCTACCTGCAGGAACACGCGCACGAGACCCTGATCGTTTCCTCCGGCGCGATCGCGATCGGTAGCGCGGTGCTCGGCATCAACAAGAAACGTGCACGTCTGGAGGACTTGCAGGCAGCGGCTGCAGCCGGCCAGGTGCAGCTAGTGCACGCTTACCAGGAAGTGTTGAGCGCGCACGGTATCCGCGCGGCGCAGATCTTGCTGACGCCCGAAGATACGGAGAACCGCCGCCGTTTTCTGAATGCGCGTGGCACGCTGGGCCGGCTGCTGGAGCGCTCCGTGGTGCCGGTTATCAACGAGAACGATACCGTGGCGACGGAAGAAATACGTTATGGCGACAACGACCGGCTGGCGGCGCGCGTGGCTCAGTTGGTCATGGCGGATGCGCTGGTGCTCCTGTCGGACGTTGACGGATTTTATACGGCGGATCCCGGTACGCACCCGGACGCCAGGCTCATTCCGGAAGTCACCGCAATCACCCCCGAGTTGCTGGCTGCAGCAGGCGAGACGCGTTCTGACATCGGCAGTGGCGGCATGGCCACCAAGGTGCAGGCAGCACGCATCGCAACGCACGCGGGCTGCTCGACGATTATCGCCAGCGGCAAAATCGACTATCCGCTGCACGCGCTGGCGGCAACGGGTCGCTGCACGGTGTTTCGTGCGGAGGGCACGCCGGCTGCCGCGCGCAAGCAGTGGCTCGCCGGCGTTCTCGAGGTGCGTGGCGAGCTGCGTGTCGATCGGGGAGCTGCCGCAGCCTTGCAGAATGGCAAGAGCCTGCTACCGGTTGGCGTGGTGGAGGTCATCGGCAATTTTCACCGTGGTGACGTTGTGACAGTCGTTGGGCCCGACGGGCTGGAACTCGGGCGCGGACTCGCCGAGTATTCGAATACCGACGCGCTGCGGCTGCTTGGCTGTCAGTCGGACGCAATCGAAGCGCAGCTGGGCTACCGCGGTCGGTCGGTGATGATTCACAGAGATGAAATGGTGCTGTTCGACAATGACTGAACAAGCGACTGACAACGCGATCGCAGCCATGATGGATGACATCGGTCGGTCGGCGCGCCGTTCGGCTGCGACGCTGGCATTAACTGCTGGCGCCGCGCGTAATGCGGCATTGACGTTTGCTGCGAATGCCATTCGCAGTAACGCTCAGGCAATTGTCGCGGCCAACGCCACAGACCTGGCCGCCGCGAAAAAACGCGGCTTGGGTGACGCAATGCTCGACAGACTGATGCTCGATGCAGGGCGCATCGAAGCGATGGCCGCCGGTATGGAGACCGTGGTTGCACTCGATGACCCGCTCGGGCGCACGCTTGCAAAATGGGAACGTCCCAACGGTTTGCAGATCCAGCGCGTGTCCGTGCCGCTGGGGGTCATCGGCATCATTTATGAAAGCCGCCCCAACGTGACAGCGGATGCAGCCGCGCTGTGCATCAAGTCAGGTAACGCCGTGATTCTGCGCGGCGGGTCGGAGAGCTTTCACTCGAGCAAGGCGATCTACGACTGTTTGCGTGAGGGTCTGCTTGCGGCGGGCCTCGATAAGGAGTCCGTGCAGATGGTGCCGACGACCGACCGGGCTGCTGTCGGTTACCTGCTGGCATCGATGGCCGAGTGGGTCGATGTGGTGGTGCCGCGCGGTGGCAAGAGCCTGATCAGGCGGGTGCAGGACGAAGCGCGCGTGCCGGTGATTGGACATCTGGAAGGCATCTGCCATGTGTACCTTCACGAGGCAGCTGACGCCAGCATGGCAGAGAAGATCGTCATCAATGCGAAGATGCGGCGCACCGGAATTTGCGGGGCTGCGGAGACCGTGCTCGTTGATCGCGCGGCCGCGAAACGCCTGTTATCGCGCGTGGTGAATGCTCTGCAGCAGGCGGGCTGTGAGGTGCGCGGCGACGCCGATGTTGCGGCGCTGGTTGACGACATCGTGCCGGCATCCGAAGCCGACTGGTCAACCGAATACCTCGACGCCATCGTCTCCATTCGTGTCGTTGACGACATTAGCGATGCGATTGCTCACATCGCGACTTACGGATCGGGTCATACCGAGAGCATCGTCACCGCGAGTGACGCAGCTGCAGAGCGTTTCCTGAGCGAAGTTGACAGCGCTATTGTGCTGCACAACGCGTCGACGCAGTTCGCTGATGGCGGTGAGTTCGGGATGGGTGCCGAAATTGGTATCGCCACCGGGCGCATACATGCGCGCGGCCCGGTCGGCGCCGAGCAGCTGACGAGCTACAAGTACGTGGTGCGCGGCAGCGGGCAGGTGCGCCCATGACACAACGCGACCAGCCGCAGTATGATCTCGCGATCATCGGTGCTGGTATCAACGGCGCCGGAATTGCACGGGATGCGGCCCTGCGCGGCCTCAAGGTCGTTGTCCTCGACAAGAACGACATGTGCACTGGCTGTTCCTGGATATCGAGCCGGCTGATTCACGGCGGGCTGCGCTACCTTGAGTACGCCGAAATACCCCTGGTCTATGAGTCGCTGCATGAACGGCGCTACCTGCGTCTCACTGCACCGCACCTGGTCGAACCGTTACGCATCTGCATACCTGTTTTCGAGGGAGCGCGCCGCGGCCCGCTGCTGATTCGTCTGGGTATGATCGTTTATGACCTGTTGTCGCTGCGCAAGACCGTGCCGAATCATGAAATGTTGAAGCGCGATGCCATTCGAGCAGAAGAGCCCGGCCTGCGCGCGGACGGCCTGCGCGCCGCGGCCCGTTATTACGATGCGCAGGTGACGTTTGCTGAGCGCCTCGTGCTCGAAAACCTCATCGCCGCGCGCGCCGCCGGTGCTGATGTAAAGACATACAGCGAAGTCACGGCGATCAACGTCGTCGACGGTGCGGTCAGGTCGCTCAGTTATGTCGACGGCCTGGATGGCAGCCGGCACGAGATCGCGGTCGGCATGGTTGTCAATGCGGCAGGTCCGTGGGTCGACCGCGTCCTGGAGACGGCGCCCGTCAAGACAAAACGACACATCGGTGGCACCAAGGGCAGTCATATTGTCGTTGGTTCATTCGACGGTGCGCCGCACGATGCGTTCTACGTCGAAGCGGCCGCTGACGGCCGGCCGTTTTTTATCATCCCCTGGAACAAGCAGTTCCTGATCGGCACGACGGATATCCGTTACAACGATGACCTCGACAAGATTCGTATCAGCGATGAGGAGGTCGACTACCTGATATCGGAAACCAACCGTGTCTTTCCGAGTGCGAACCTGACAAGCGAGAGTATCCACTACGCCTACGCCGGCGTGCGGCCCTTGCCGTACCAGGAAAAAGGTCCCGAATCGGCCATCACGCGGCGCCACATCATCAAGGTCAACAGACATGTGGCTGACGGACTTATCTCGATCGTTGGCGGCAAGCTGACGACCTATAGGAACCTCGCCGAGCAAACGGTGGACCGCGTCGCCAAATTGCAGCATTTGCGGCTGCCCGACTGTCGTACGCACGAGACGATGCTGCCGGGCGCGACCGGTCTCGATCAGGCTCGCACCTCGCTACAGGAATTGCAGCTGCTCTCAGAGGCGGGAATTACGCGGCTATTGGGGGTTTACGGCGGCCGCGCGGCTGACATCGCTGAACTGTGTGGCGGCGATAAGAAACTCGCCGTGACTCTCGACGTTGCCCGGTCGGTGCTGGCTGCTGAAGTGATATTTGCGATTCGCTATGAGTTTGCGAGAACCCTGAGCGACGTTGTCTTCCGCCGCCTGATGGTCGGACTTGACGCCGACCAGGGCCGGCCGCTTTACAATGTCATTGCCGAGCTGGCGGCCACGGAACTGGGGTGGAGTACAGATGTTGTGGCACGCGAGTTGCGCGACCTCAATGACTTCAGTGATTCACTGCGCGTTACCTAGCGGAGTGGCTGCAACAATCGGCGAGTATCGCAGCTCGACAAAGAGCTCGCGGCCACGACCCGGGAAGTAGCGATACTGGCCGAAAGCGTAATCCGCGCGATCGGCATAGGCGGTATCCAGAAGATTGTTGAGACGCGCCGTGACGCGCAGTCGTGGCGACACAGCAAAATGTGCGCGCAGGTTCAGGAGATCGTGACCTGGATAGGTAAAGCGATTCTCAGCATCGAGGAAGTACTCGCCTGTCGAGGTCCACTGCAGGGCCAGGGCCGTGCCGTCCCGGGGTTCGAAAATGAGCTCCGCACTACCGAGCCAGCGTGGCGCGGTGTCGACGTCATTGCCGGCTACAAACGCCTCGCCGCGGGCCGCAATCGCATCAAAATCGTAAACATGTCGGGCGACGCTGGCAGCGATTTCAAGCTGCAGTAATTCGTGCAGCTGCCAGTCAAGCTGCACCTCGGCGCCGCGGTGCCGACTCTTGCCGTTGCTGCTGTTATAACCCTCGGCGTCACGCAACACGCTGTTGCGTTTTTGCATGGCGAAAATTGACACCTCACCCGACCAGCGATCTGCTGCGCGGCGCAGCCCAAGTTCGATGCTGTCCAGGGTTTCGGAATCCAGGTCGGCGACCTGCTGGCCGCTCTGCAGTCGATACAGCTCGGTTGCCTGGGGTGCCCTGAAGCCGCGTGCCAGGCCGCCGAAAAGGGCCGTTCCCGTTTGCCACCGGTAGCTGAAAGCGAGCTTGGGAGCGACATTGGAAAAGCGGTCGCTGCGACTGGCGGGGCGCGTGTACAGGCAGCCGCCGAAGCCGCACGCGGTGCCGTCATCGCGCGTGTTTCCGGCTGACATGCGGTTGTCGTAGTCGTAGCGTATCTGTTCGAGCCGCAGGCCAGCCGATAACGTCAGGCGCTCACTGACTGTGATGTCGGCTTGCAGATACGGAGCGATCGCAATGCTTGAGACCTCAAAGTCGTAGTGTTTGCCTGTGGGCCGTGTCTCTACAAGGAATGCTGAACCCTCGGTCGGATTGGACTGGGTTTCTTGCAGGAACATATCGCTCCACTCGACGTCCATACCGGCGATGAAGCGCTTGTTATCGATGTCGAAGGCAAGCGCCGTCATTGCGCCGGCGCTGACGTGGCCATTTTCTTCGAGCGGCTGCCCCGGCAGAAAGTGCTGCAGAAAGCGCATGTCGGAGTGGCGCAGGTAAGGGCGCAGGTCGATATCGACGTTCGCCAGTGAGCGACGCCAGATGCCGTAGAGTCGCTGACTGGACGCGTTGCGAAATGCCTCCGGGTTGAGGTTGCCACGACTAAGTGCCGAGTCCTTGTAGGCATCCTGTCCGACAATAAAGCCGGCGGTTTCCTGCCGCAGATCGGTGGCCGTGAAGACGGTGCTGAATTCGTTTGCCTCGCCTGACGTCCAGTGCCCCTTTAATCGCAGTTTGGCCTGTCGATAGCCGGAGTCGTCGCGAAATCCACCGTCATCGGCATACAGCATGGCGGCCTGCAGCCGGCGTTCGAACAAGCCCTGAAAGTCGCCGCGCAAGCGCAGGAAGTCATGCGCGCCGATCTCTACCGCGAGCGATGTGTCGGTACGCTGGCGGGCATCCGGTGTGAGCACGTTCACGATCCCGTGCAGCGCATTGGAGCCGTACAACGCGCTGCCAGGGCCGCGAATGACTTCGATGCGGCCCGCCTGCTCGGTGTTCAGCTCGAACATCTGGTTGACGTTGCAGAAACCCGAGGGTCGAATCGGGATGCCATCCTCCAGAAACAGGAAGCTGCCGCAGGAGCCCGCGCCGCTCAAAACGGGAGAGCGGATCGCCGTCAGGTGCTCCTGGCCGCTGCCACGGCTGAGCCAGGCGCCGGCAAGTCGCGTCATCAGCTCATGGACATGCTGGTGGCCAACGTCCTGGATGTCGTCGGCCGATATCAGCGTGACATTGCCCGCATGCCATGACAGCGGCTGGTCGCGCCGTTGGCTGGTGACCACGACTTCCTCGATCTCGCTGGCCGCTGCGGCCAGGTCGTCTGTCGCAGGCGCGGATAATGGCCATGCCGCGAAAACAACCAGCAGCCGAGCCACCCTCCCTGTGCGCCTTATCTTGATCATTTCACCCTCACTGCAGCTCAGTCATTATAATTGCCGGCATTCGAAAGTCTGCAGCGTACCTGGCCTTTTCATGATCAACGTTTTCGACAGTACCCGCCTGTCCCTTGTTTTGCTCGTATCTCTGGCGCTCGGCGCCGATCCTGCATGCGCGCAAGTGGCAGAGCCCGAATCACCGGGCGCCGGCGAGCGGCCGCGCGTTGGCCTGGTATTGGGCGGCGGCGGGGCGCGCGGTGC
>JBATID010000185.1:0-3712 GCA_049667545.1 Woeseiaceae bacterium | reverse complement strand
TGACCGTGGTGCCCTCTGTCGATTTTGCCTTGTCCACGGGAACGATGACCGTGCGCGCAGGCGCAACCGTGGATTATTCGAACCGCGACAGCAACGCGGTGTTACCGCTTGTTGGCGTGACTCTCACGCGACCAGGCGCGGGCGGCGAGACGGCGTTCAGCTTTGAGTATGCAGCAACTTCCCAGCTGCCCGGCTACACCGCGCTGAAGTCTGGTCCCAGTGGGCTATTCGGCGGCAACCCGGACCTCGGTCGCGAACGCGCCAAACAGCTGTCGCTGAGCGTGTCCCGCGAGACGGGAGACTGGCAGGGCCGTCTCGCGTTGTTCAGCCGGCGCGACGACAACCTCGTGGACTGGACCTATGCCCTGGGTGCACCGTTTGCACGCCAGGCAAACGCGGTCGATCTCGACGTGACGGGCGTTGAAGCATTCCTGACGCGACAGTGGCCGCTGGTCGATGTAGCGCTGGGGTATACCTGGCTCGATAAGGATGCCGACTACGGCAGCGCACTGGTTGACGCGAGTTTCTACGCGCTGAATTTCGCCCGCCAGCGCGCGACGTTCGCCCTTCGCTACCGGTTCGCGCCTGGAGTCGAGCTGCGACTGGATAACGAGTACCGGCGCCAGCAGAAAAACCCGCTACGCAACGGCGACGACGCAACTTACCTGGCGGCATTGTCCCTGGTCTGGAAGCCGACAAAAATGGACGGGCTCGACGTTTCTCTGATAGCCGATAACCTCACCGACAGCGAGTATCAGCCATTTCCGGGAACGCCGGCGCCGGGGCGCCAGGTGAGTCTGGCCGCCAGCTATACGTGGTGATTGGCCAGCGCGTTCTCGAGCCAACGTAACAGGTCGGCTGTGAATTCGTCCCGGTTGGTTTCGTTGAACATTTCGTGGCGGCCACCGGCATAGATTCGGGTGCTGAGATTACCGTGACCGGTCTGTTTATAGTGAGCTGCCAGTTGCTGCATACCGCGTTCACCGCCCACCGGGTCGTCGGCGCCACCCGTAATCAAAATTGGCAGCTCGACGGGAATGTCCTGCAGTGCTTTATCACTTGCGATGTCAAGCAGCCCCCCGAGCAGGTCTTTCCAGAGACCAATCGTGTAGGGTCCACCGCAATGCGGGTCGGCAATATAAGCGTCGACCTCGGCTGCATCGCCGGACAACCAGTCCAGCTCCGTGCGCGCGGGTTCGAACCGCTTGTTGAAATCGCCGAAACCCATTTTGTCGAGCAACGGGCTATGAGCCTCGATACCTTTCAGCCATCCCACAATCCGGGCGAGCAGGCGGCCGACCAGCAGCAGGCCACGGGCCGGCCAGGTGGACCCGGAAAGTACCAGTGCTGTCAGCTCTCGGCCGTGGCGCATGGCGTAGCTTTGTGCGATGTACGAACCCATGCTGTGGCCGAGCAGTACGATGGGTTTGCCGGGAAAGCGCTCGCGCAAGAAATCGGCAACCGCGTGGCCGTCATCGACCAGCAGGTCCCAGCCGATATCGGCGGCAAAAAAGCCCGGCCTTACGGCCGCGGGACCGTGCCCGCGATGATCATGCGCACACACGGCGTAGCCCTTTGCTGTCGCCCTCCTGGCAAAGCGCTGATAGCGAGCCGAATGCTCGCCGAGTCCGTGAAACACCTGTATGACCGCGGTCGGCTCGCCGGCCGGTGTCCACAGGTAAACGGGAATGGTGTGACCGCCGAAGGCGCTCAGTGCGTGCGTTGAAAAGTCAGTCTGTTGCATGTTGGTTAAGCGTACTGAAACGAGGCGAAACATCATATACTGGTGGTCTGCAATTCTGCACAAAGAATGAGCGAGACAGGCTTACACCGATGATAGAGCTGTATTTCTGGCCGACACCCAATGGCAAAAAGATCTCCATCATGCTGGAAGAGTGCGGCCTCGAATACGCGGTGAAACCTGTCGATATTGGCGCCGGCGACCAGTTCAGCCCCGAGTTCCTGCGCATCAGCCCGAACAACCGCATGCCGGCGATCGTCGATACGGACACCGGTATCTCGGTATTCGAGGGTGGCGCCATACTGATCTACCTGGCAGAGATTGCAGAGATGTTCCTGCCTGCGGAGCAGGCGTCGCGTTTCGACGTGCTGCAATGGTTGTTCTGGCAGGCAGGCGGGCTGGGCCCGATGGCGGGCCAGCTCAGTCATTTCAGGAGCTACACCGACGACGAGCACGACTACTCTCTCGATCGGTATGCCAGGGAGTACGACCGGCTGCTCGCCGTCATGGACGTGCGCCTGCGCAATCGTGAATTCCTGGCGGGCGATTTGTCGATCGCGGACTTCGCGTCATTTCCATGGGTGGTGCCGTACGAGCGGCTCGGCACTGACCTCGACCGGTTTACCAATGTCCGGCGCTGGTTTGACACGCTGAAGGAACGACCCAGGTTGCGCGCGGGCATGGATCTTGGCAGCGACTGGGAGTCGGACCTGGCCCGCCGCGAAGAGGCTAAGGCAATGCTGTTTGGGCAAAATTCCGAAACCGTGTTCAAAGCTGCCAAGGCGCTGGAGCATTAAAATGAAATTTTACGACTGCAAGACCGCACCGAGCCCGCGACGGGTCCGTATTTACCTCGCTGAAAAAGGCATCGAGCTTGAGACCGTGCAGGTTGATCTCGGCAGCGGCGAACAATTCAGTCCGCAGTTTCGCAAGATCAATCCCGACTGCGTCGTCCCTGTGCTCGAACTCGACGACGGCCGCTGTATCAGTGAAGCCATCGCGATTTGCCTTTACCTGGAGGAATTGCACCCGGAACCGCCGATGTTCGGGCGCACGCCCGAGGAGCGTGCCCTCGCGCTGATGTGGAATGCCAAGGTCGAGCAGCAGGGCTTGTGGGCCATGGCGGATGCGTTCCGCAATTCTGCCAAGGGGCTCGCTGACAAGGCGCTACCGGGCCCGGACCCTTACCCGCAGATTCCTGAGCTGGCCGAGCGCGGTCGTGCCCGGACGCAGGCGTTCTTCAAGAGAATCGACGCGCAGCTGGCCGATAATCCATTCATCGCCGGGGACTTCTATTCCGTCGCCGATATTACGGCACTGGCGGTCGTGGATTTCGCGGCGTGGCTCAAAATGAAGCCGCCCGAAGATGCGAAAAATATTGCTCGCTGGTATGCGTCGGTCGCCGGCCGGGCGAGCGCAAAAGCCTGACAACGACGCTGCACCGGCGCCCCATCATCGACACGGGATAGACAACAGATATGACAGAGTCACAACTGGCATCACGTGTTTTGATGATTCGTCCGGTGCGCTTCGAGAGCAACCCGCTCACGGCCCAGTCCAATAAATTTCAAATCAGGCCCGACGCGTCGCCGCAACAGCAGCAGGCGGCAGCGCTGCGCGAGTTTGAGGGCCTTGCGCGCGCGCTCGAGGCGGCCGGCATAGAGGTCATTGTCGTTGATGACACACCGGAGCCGCACACTCCCGACTCGATTTTTCCCAACAACTGGATCAGCACGCATAACGACGGGCGCGTTGTGCTGTATCCGATGGAAGCAGAGAACCGGCGCACGGAGCGTCGTGCGGATATTATCGAGTATCTGAATACAGACCGGGGCCTGCTGGTCTCGGAGGTTGTCGACCTGACAGCACATGAGGATGCCGGTCATTACCTTGAGGGCACCGGCAGCATGGTGCTGGATCGTGTCAATCGCGTTGCTTATGCCTGCCTGTCGTCGCGCACGCATCTCGACG
>JBATID010000184.1:0-2536 GCA_049667545.1 Woeseiaceae bacterium | reverse complement strand
CGCAAGTCGAACGTTTTTCCGGGAATCCTCGGGAGAGTGTGTGATCGACCTTGTGAACCGGTCTGTCGTCGCGGTCGTGTCGAGGAAAAACCGGTCGCAATATGTCGCCTGAAACGCGTCGCCGCGGATCATCGAGAAGACATCACGGAGCGTTTGCCGCAAGCGCCCGGCACCAGCAACGGCAAGAAGATCGCACTGATTGGCGCTGGCTGTGCGTCGCTGACAGTGGCAAACGACCTGGTGCCGATGGGCTACGAGGTCACGATCTTTGAGGCGCTTGCGACGACCGGTGGGCTGATGCGCACCAACATTCCGCAGTTTCGCTTGCCGCCGAAGGTGCTCGATGAAGAAATAGGTTACATCCTCGATATGGGTGTTGACCTGAAACTCAACCACCCAATAGACAGCATGCAGGCGCTGCTTGAAGAAGGTTTCGATGCGGTGTTTGTCGGAACCGGCGCGCCGCGCGGCAAGAACCTTGAGATTCCCGGCCGTTATGATTCCGATCGAATTTACATAGGCATCGATTGGCTGGAGTCGGTGGCTTTCAAGCACACCGAAGAGATTGGTGAACGCGTCCTGATCATCGGGGTTGGTAACACGGCGATGGATTGCTGCCGCACGTCGTTGCGCCTGGGCGCGTCGGACGTCAAGGTGATGGCGCGCAAACCACGCGGCTTTTTCAAAGCGTCTGCATGGGAACTCGAAGATGCCGAGGAAGAAAACGTTGAGATACTGATCAACCACTCGCCCAAAGAGTTTGTGCTCGAGGATGGCAAGCTGGTCGGCATGAAGTTCGAGTTGATGGAGTACAACGTCGATGAGAAAGGACGCATCGATCGCGGCACGGTCACGGGCGAGAAAATCATTCCATGCGACGACGTGATTCTCGCAATTGGACAGGACAACGCATTTCCGTGGATCGAGCGCGATCTTGGTATCGAATTCGACCAGTGGGAGTGCCCGGTCGTCGACGAGACCACCATGATGAGCGCGCGGGAGGGTGTGTTCTTCGGTGGCGATGCTGCGTTCGGCCCAAAGAACATCATCTGGGCTGTTGAACACGGTCACCAGGCTGCGATCTCAATCCACAAGTACTGCCACAACGAGAACATCGAGGATCGCCCGCCCATGGGGATGAACCTGGTCAGCCAGAAGATGGGCATGCACGAGTGGAGCTATTCCAACGATTACGATCCGGCCGCGCGGCGCCTGATGCCGCACGTTGAGCTCAAACAGCGTTTCAAAAAGCTCGATATCGAGGTCGAGCTTGGATTCACTGCCGAGCAGACGATCGAAGAAGTCGAGCGCTGCCTCAACTGTGATATCCAGACGGTATTCGTTGAGAAGCTCTGCATCGAATGTGATGCATGCCTCGACATCTGTCCCGTGAATTGCCTGACGATTACGCACAACGGCGAAGAGGAAGACCTGCGTACACGGCTGCACGCACCGGCTAACAACCCCGATCAGGCGCTGTATGTTTCTGCCGAGTTACCCCAGACCGGCAGAGTCATGGTCAAGGACGAAGATATTTGCGTGCACTGTGGATTATGTGCTGAACGGTGCCCGACCGGTGCCTGGGATATGCAGAAGTCGGTTTTGCTCGTGCCGTACGCAGCCGACCAGCAGCCGGTTGATCCTCCCAAGCGTGCAGCAGGCGCCTCCGGGTCATAAGGGACAGGTTCGTGGGAACGATAAACGACGTCGTTATCAAGATTGGCACCGTTAACGGCACTGGATCAGCCAGTGCGAACGGCCTGCTGCGCAAGTCGATTTTTCGCATGGGCGTTCCGGTTGTCGGAAAGAACTACTTCCCGTCAAATATCCAGGGGCTACCAACCTGGTACGAGATTCGCGTTACAGCCGCCGGCTACCATGCCCGTTCGAATCGCGTTGACCTGATGATTGCGATGAACGCACAGACCTACGATCACGACATGGCAGAGGTCGAGCCGGGGGGCTGGCTGGTTTACGACTCGACCTGGCCGCGCAGCCGGCAGCTGAATCGTGAAGACATCACGGTCATTGGCATTCCCTTCTCGAAAATGTGCAACGAGCATTTCGACGGCGCGCGCGCTCGCATCCTGATGAAGAACATCGCGTATGTCGGCGCTGTCGCCGCGCTGCTCGATCTCGACCTCGATATTATTACCGAACTGCTCGAAGAAACGTTCGCGGCCAAGCAGCATCTGGTCGCGTCGAATATGGAGGCAATACGGCTGGGTTACGACTATACACAAGCGCATTTTTCCTGCCCGCTGCCAATGAAAGTCGAGAAGATGGATGCTACCAGGGGCCACATCATCATTGATGGCAACACCGCCGCCGGACTCGGCTGCGTGTACGCCGGGGCGACGGTAGGCGCGTGGTACCCGATCACGCCATCGACGTCGCTGATGGATGCCTTCCGTGCATTTTGTGCGCAGTATCGCGTTGACAAGGAGACCGGCAAACGCACGTATTGCATCATTCAGGCGGAAGATGAACTGGCCGCGATCGGCATGGTTCTTGGTGCTAACTGGAACGGCGCACG
>JBATID010000183.1:0-2241 GCA_049667545.1 Woeseiaceae bacterium | reverse complement strand
TCGCCGTATTTCTGACGCTATTCGGTTTGTTGCTGGTGCTGCAGCGCGTGCGACCTCTGCGCAAGCTGCCCGGCGGCTGGCAGCGCGGGGCGACGAACATTGCACTTGTCGTCATCGATACGGCTATGTTGCGCGTGGCGTTTCCGCTGCTCGCTGTCGACCTTGCCACCAGGCTCGATGCGGCCGGTGGTGGACTGCTCCAGTCTCTGCCGCCAGTCGCAGCTGTCATTGTCGGCGTGCTGCTGCTCGACGTGGCGGTTTACTGGCAGCATCGCGTGCTGCACATCCTGCCGTTCCTCTGGCGTCTGCACCGCGTGCACCACGCCGATGTCGAGTTTGATGTCACGACTGCCGTCCGTTTTCACCCGCTGGAAATTGTGCTCTCGATGGCGATCAAGCTTGGTTTGATTGCAGTGCTCGGCATCCCCGCCCTCGCCGTGCTTATTTTCGAGCTGGCACTTAGCGCAGGCTCGCTGTTTACGCATGCGAACATCGCGTTGCCCCCTCGAATTGATCGCGTATTGCGCTGGGTCTTCGTCACTCCGGACATGCACCGTATTCATCATTCGGTACACAAAGACGAAACCAACAGCAACTACGGCTTTCACCTGTCTTTCTGGGACCGGATATTTGGCAGCTATCGCGACCTGCCGCGAGACGACCAAACGACCATGACGATCGGCCTGCACGAATTTCGTGACGATCGCGATCAGACCCTCTGGTCGCTGTTACTGAACCCGTTTCGCTAGCTTTTTTGACAAGCTGCCCGGCGCCTGCCGTAGAATGTGGTCTCAGCGCGGAATGCGCCTGCAGGTGGACGGAACACAATGTTTAATACAGCGGAGCTGGGTCAGCGAGTCAGCAAGACCGAGTTCAACGAACGCGAAGACGCACTGCGCGAACAGCTGCTGACGTTGCAGTACCGCACGCTGGAACTTGCAGCGTTTCCGGTGATCATCGACTTCGCGGGCGTTGACGGCGCCGGCAAGGGATCGACCGTCAACATCCTGAACAAGTGGATGGACCCGCGCTGGATACGCACCATCGGCTACCAGACCCCGACGCAGGCAGAGCAGGACCGGCCTGTATTCTGGCGGTACTGGCGGGATCTGCCGCCAAAGGGCCGTACCGGCCTCTACCTGAGCGGTCGCTACTCACGTCCGTTGCTCGATCGCGTCCACGGCGGCATTGATGAGCTTGAATTCGACCGCCGGCTCGCCGAGATTATTCGTTTTGAAAACGCGCTCGCCGATGACGGCGCACTGATTCTCAAATTCTGGATGCACCTGAGTGCCGCACAACAACAGCAGCGGCTTGACGAACTGTCCGCTGATCCGCTGCAGAGTTACAAGGTGTCCGACAGTGACTGGAAAAACCACAAACACTATGACGATTTTGTTGCTGCTGCCGAACAGATCATTACGCGCACCAACCGCGGCGACGCCTCCTGGAACATCATCGAAGGTGTCGATCCCCGCTACCGGCATATGCGGGTCGGCGAAATTATTGCCGCGGAGTTGTCGCGGCACCTGGATCTGCACGAGCGAAAAGCTGCAGCAAGCGCGCCGCCGCCACGTCCGGCGGAACTACTTTCGCCGCCAACAACCACCGTTTTCGATGGCCTCGATCAGTCGCTCCGCGTTGCGAAAAGGACCTACAAGAAAAAACTGAAAAAGCAGCAGGCGCGCCTCGGTGAGCTGGGCCGAAAGGCCTACGATCGCGGCCAGTCAACCGTGCTTGTTTTCGAAGGTCCCGACGCCAGCGGTAAAGGCGGTGCGATCCGCCGCACGGTCTGGAGTCTCGATGCGCGCTGCACCCGCGTGCATCAATTCGCGGCGCCGACCGATGAGGAGCACGCGCATCATTATCTATGGCGTTTCTGGCGCAAGCTGCCGCGCGCCGGCTTCGTCAACGTGTTCGACCGCAGCTGGTACGGTCGCGTACTCGTCGAGCGCGCGGAGGGCTTTGCTACCGAGGACGAATGGCGGCGAGCCTATAACGAAATCAATGATTTCGAAAACCAGATCGTTGACCACGGCATCCTGCTCCTGAAGTTCTGGCTGCATGTCAGCAAGGATGAACAACTGAAACGTTTCGAGGAGCGCGAAAAATCGCCCTACAAGCACTGGAAGCTGACCGACGAAGACTGGCGTAACCGCGAGCAGTGGGAAGCGTACGAAAAATACGCGCACGATATGGTGCAATACACGAGCACGAAAAAAGCACCGTGGATACTCGTGG